>CAXTRU010000158.1:0-8215 GCA_964246665.1 uncultured Acidobacteriaceae bacterium | reverse complement strand
GGAGATGAACGCTGCCCGCGAAGAAGATAGATAACAACTCCTAGTACTCAATAAATATATAAGCCGCGAGCAGTACGACCAGCAGGCCACCAACGAGCGCGCGCAGGCCGCCGTCGTTAGCTCCCGCCGCGAAGCCGCCGACGCTGCGGAAAAGCAGGTACGCAATGCGCAGGCTCAGCTGGGCAACCAGGAGCAACAGCTGAAGCAGACGCGCGCCAACCTTCCCCGCCAGATCGCGATCCAGCGCGCGACCCTGCTGCAGCGCCAGGCCCAGGCCCAGGCCGCGCAGGCCCAGGCCGACCAATCCGAGCTCAACCTCGAGTACACCCGCATTTATGCGCCGGAAGACGGCATCATCGGCGACAAACAGGTCCAGCTCGCCGACCAGGTCGCCGCCGGGCAGGAGCTCTTTGCATTAACCCAAACCAATGACATCTGGGTCACCGCCAACTTCAAAGAAACCGAGATCACCAAGATGCGCCCCGGCCAGTCCGTCACGGTCTACGTCGACGCGCTGAAGGAAAACTTCGAAGGCTGGGTCGAGGCCCTCCCCGGCGGCACCGGCGCCATTTACTCGCTGCTGCCGCCGGAAAACGCCACGGGCAACTACGTCAAAGTCGTCCAGCGCCTCCCGGTCCGCATCCGCTTCCGCCCCGGCCAACACGACCTCGACCGCCTCGCCCCCGGCATGAGCGTGGAACCCAAGGTTTGGGTGAAGTAAGTGATGCCTTCCTCCTTCGCTGTCATTCCCGGACGGACTCTCCGTTTGCGGTTGCGTTTGGGTTTGCAGTTGCCTTTGCGTTTGCAGTCGCCTTTGCAGTTGCTTTTGCTGTTGCCTTTGCCTTTGCCTTTGCAGTTGCGTTTGCCTCTCTTATTGTCATTCCCCGAACGGGGAACCTGCTGTTCGCCTCCATTGTCCACCTCCGCTGACAGAGGCCGCTAAGATGCCCGCCAAGCCCAAAGCCAACCCCTGGCTGATCGCTATCGCGGTCATGATGACCACCTTTATGGAGGTCATGGACACCTCTATCGCCTCGGTTGCCGTGCCGTACATCGCCGGCTCCACCGCCTCCACCACCGACGAAGCCGAGTGGGTCCTCACGGTCTACCTCGTCGCGAACGCCGCCTTTCTACTCGCCTCGAACTACTTCGCCGAGCGCTTCGGCCGCAAGCAGTACCTCATGATCTCGGTCGCCATCTTCACCGTGGCGTCGTTTTTCTGCGGCCTGTCGCCCACGCTGGGCTTTATCCTGCTCGCGCGCATTGTGCAAGGTGCCGCGGGCGGCGCCTTGCAACCGCTCTCGCAAGCCATCCTGCTTGACGCTTTCCCACCCGCCAAGCAGGGCATGGCCCTGGGTGTCTTCGCCCTCGGCGTTGTGCTCGCTCCTGTAGTCGGACCGGCCTTCGGCGGCTACCTCACCGATGCCATCTCGTGGCGCTGGGCTTTTTACATCAACATCCCCATCGGCGCGGCCGCGCTCTTCATGCAGTACCACGTGCTTGAAGATCCGCCCGAGATCCAAAGAACCAACCCCGGCAAGTTCGATGGCGTCGGCTTCGGCCTGCTCGGCATTTGGGTCGCCTGCATGCAGTATGTGCTGGACAAGGGCCAGGAGCAGGACTGGTTCGGCGACATCCGCATCCTTTGGGGCACGATCCTGTTCGTGACCATGTTGTTCGCCTACATCGTCTACCAGCTCCGCGCGAAGAAGCCGCTCGTCAACCTCCGCGCGCTCACGGACCGCAACCTCGCTTGGGGCTGTATCCTCGTCTTCGCGCTCGGCGCCGTGCTCTACGGTCTTACCACCATTCTGCCGGTCTTCTACCAGGACCTGCTCGGCTACTCCGCCACCGCTTCCGGCTTCTCGGTCAGCCCGCGCGGCATCGGCTCGTTTGCCGCCGCACTTATTGTCGGCGCCGCCGTATCTCGCATGGACGCCCGCTGGATCGTTGCCATCGGCTTCGCTGTTCTCGGCTACTCCGGCCTGCTGCTCGGCGATCTTACGCTCGACATCTCGCCTTGGACGCTGTTCTGGCCGCTTACCCTTTCCGGCGTCGGCCTGTCGATGATCTTCGTCCCGCTCACCAAAATCGCCCTCGGAACGATCAGCAAAGCCGAAACCGGCAACGCCAGCGGCATCTTCAACTTTCTCCGCAACGTCGGCGGCAGCATCGGGATCTCAGTCGCCAACACCATCTCGCAGCGTCGCACCCAGGCCCACCGCTATGAGCTGCTCCACAACTATTCCGGCTCCAGCTGGCTTTTTCGCCGCCAACTCAACGGCCTCACCAGCGCCATGGCCCGCCACGCCGGCCCGCACCTTAGCACCCAGCGAGCGCTTTCCATCACCAGCAACACCCTCACCAGCCAAGCCTCGGCGTATGCGTATGTCGACGTCCTACGCGACTTCGGCTTTCTTTGCATCGCCTGCGCGCCGTTAGCCTTCTTCCTCAAAAAAGCCCAAGCAGAAGGCGGTGCCGGCTAGCGTTTACGCTTTGTTGTTATTTCCTGCGATGCTTTGCGTTGTCATTCCCGAAGGGAATCTGCGTTCAAGACCTTGCATAATCCGTCGACCGCGGCGCGCCACCCAAGACTATGCAGGCTTCTCCGGCCAGGCGTGCCGCGGGTAGCGTCGCATCAGCTCGCGGCGCACCTGCGGGTACAGCCGCTCCCAGAAGCCCGCAAGGTCCGTTGTGGTTTGCACAGGGCGATGATTGGGCGCGAGCAGGTGCACCAAAACGGGCGTCTTCTCGCGGCCGATGCGCGGCGTTTCGCGCATACCGAAGAAGTCCTGCAAACGGGACGCAATCCAGGGCGGTTTACCGCGTTCGTAGTGGACCTTGGTCATGCGCCCGCTGGGCAAGCGCAGGCTGGCCGGCGCAAGGTCGCGCAGCGCCGCTGCAGCGCTGCCCTCCAACGCAGGGATCAGGCCTCGAACGGCCTCGCGCAGCTCCGCAAAGCTGCGCAGACCCTCACACAAGCGGCGAACCTCCTCCTTGATGTCAGGTTCGGCACTGCCGGCGAACGCCAGCCGCGCCCGCGCTTCATGCAACGCGACGCCGTCCACAAACTGCTCGATGCCCACGTCCATGGCCCGCTCGGCCAGCATGTCGGCGGCGGCTTCTGGATCGGGCCGGGCATTGCGTGACTCTTCGATCACCAGCTTGTCGTACCGCAGCACGCTGACCGCATCCACACGCTCCGCCGCGCGGTTCCACTCCATCGTGAGCTCTTCGTGCACGTGCTCCGGAAAGAGATCCAGGAGCCACTCCGGTTCGATCTTCGCGGTCAGGCGCACCAGCGGCAGCTGCTTGTCTTTGCGGTCCTCGGCGTCGACCACCACCATAAACTCATAGGGCGGCGGCTCACCGGCAAGCTCTGCGGAGATGCCCGTGGAAAGCAGCACCTGCTTGCCCGCACGCAGACGCGCGACGCGATCCGGGTAGCCGGCAAGCACGGAGAGCAACAACGCTTCATCCTCATGCGTCGTGGGTTTCGTTCCACGCAGCAAACGGCGTAGTTGCCCGCGCTGTTGTTGCACGCGCGGCTCCGGCGGCACATCCAGCGCGCTCAGCAGGTCCGTCTTGTCACTGCGCGCACCGGTGCCCAACAGCGCTGCGGCTGCAATGGCGTCGTCCGCTACGCCGCGCTCAACGCCCTCCAGCAACATGCGCGCAAGCCGCGGAGGCAGCGGAAAGCGCGCCAAACTGCGCGCGGAGTGATGGTCCGCGCCAAGCCGGTCCAGGAGCTCTTCGGCATGCTGTGTTGCGGCTTCCGGAGGCATGTCTAACCACGCGAGGTCATGGACGTGCGCAATGCCCATCGCGCGCAGCGACAGACACAGGCCAGACAGGTCACTGCGCAGGATCTCCGGCGTATGATGATCCGGACGTTGCGCAAAGTCCTCTTGCGGGTAAAGTCGCAGGGCGCGTCCTGGCCCTGTACGTCCGGCACGCCCAGCTCGCTGCGTCGCCGAAGCCTTGCTGATGCGAGCGACTTGCAGCGTCGGCAAGCCGCTCCACGGAGAGTACGAGGCCACACGCGCAAGGCCGCTGTCGATCACCGCCGTGACGCCCTCGATGGTGACTGAACTTTCCGCGACGTTGGTCGACAGCAAGACTTTCTGCTGTGGGCTGGGGGCAACGGCACGGTCCTGCTCGGCCGGGGTCAGGTCGCCGTGCAGCGGAAGCAACACTGCAGCAGCAGCACGCGCAACGGCCTCGCACTCGCGTTGCGCGCGACGGATCTCCGCCGCGCCGGGCAGAAACACGAGCACATGCCCCGCATGCCCGGCCTGCAACAACGACGTGAGCGCTTCGGCCACCTGCCGCTCCAACGGCTTGGGCGAGTAGGGCAAGTGCTGGACGTCGAGTGGAAAGCTGCGGCCCACCGACTGCAGCACGGGACAGTTCTCAAGAAAGGCTGCAACAGGCGCCGTGTCCAGCGTCGCCGACATGGCAACGAGCCTCAGTTGCGGGCGGCGCCCTTGCAAGCGCTTCAACAGCGCCAGCGCGAGATCGGTGTCGAGATGGCGCTCGTGGAACTCATCCAGGATCACGGCATCGACGCCGCGCAGATCCGGATCAGTCAACAAGCGCCGCGTCAGCACGCCCTCAGTGACGAAGCGCAGCCGCGTCTTCGGTCCGATGGCTTCCTCAAAGCGCACCTGGTAGCCGACCGTTTCGCCGGCCTGCTCGCCACGCTCCGCCGCGGTGCGTCGCGCAGCGAGTCGAGCCGCCATGCGCCGCGGTTCCAACACGATGATCTCGCCTGAAACAATCTCCAGAAGAGCTGCCGGCACACGTGTCGTCTTGCCCGCGCCCGGGGCCGCTTCGATCACCAGATTGGGATGTTGTTGCAGCGACGCAAGGATCGCAGGCAGTAGGTCGTCGATAGGGAGCGAGGTCTGCAAAAGGAGGCCAAGCCGGGTACGCCTGTTTGCGGCGGCCAGCCATCAGGATCATAGCGCAGCAGCCCAGCGCGACTTCGTCCATCGGCCCATGACCTCCAGATCACGGCAAGCAGTCCACTGACTTCGTGGCAGCCGACCGAAATCGCTCTGCGGTAGAATCGTGCGACTCTTCGCTCCGGCACAAGTAAAGCCCTACTACGGGCCAAGAGCGTTAACGATGGGCGTCGGCAGGCCGTGCCTTGCGTCGTGAGGTGAATGTGTGATGTTCTTCCGTTCAGCAAAATTACCAAGCGGATCGTCTTTCGAAGTGCGTGCCGCCGCGGTCCTTCTGGGCGTGACGCAGTGCCTTGCCAGCGGTGCGCAGGCGGACACGTCGGCGGCGGCTCATCTGAGCATCTCGCCCCAAGAGATCGTCTCGCCTGTAAGCCCTACGCTGTACGGCATGATGACTGAAGAAATCAACCACGCCTTTGAGGGCGGGCTTTATGCCGAGTTGGTGCAGAACCGCACCTTCCGCACCAGCTGGGAGGGCGTGCAGCACTGGGACCTGGTGCGCCGCGGCGAAGCAAGCGCGGGTATGGCACCCAACAACACTGACGGCCCCAGCAAGGCTTTGCCTAGTAGCCTGCAGCTGAGGGTCGAGCGGGCCTCGCCCGGCAACGAAGCGGGCGTGAGCAACACCGGGTTTTGGGGCATGGGCCTGAAGCCGCACACCGAGTACAAGGGTTCGTTTTACGCCAGAGTGGACGGTACCGGGATCGACTCTGTGACCGCGCGGCTTATCAACGACCCCACCGGTCACGTGATGGCCCAGACCAGCGTCGCGCTCCACGGCACAGGCTGGGCGCAGTACACCTACACGCTGCACACTGGCGCGGACGCCACGGGCTCTGCCAACCACCTGGAGTTGCTGGTGGCGCATCCCGGCACCATCTCGTTCCAGCTCGTGTCGCTGTTTCCGCCGACGTACAACAATTTGCCAAACGGCTTCCGTCCGGAGCTGATGGAGCGCATGGCAGCGCTGCACCCACACTTTCTGCGTATGCCCGGCGGCAACTACCTGGAAGGCGACACGCTGAAGGATTGGTACAATTGGAAGGAGACCGTTGGCCCGCTGGTGGACAGGCCCGGGCACCAGGCCCCATGGACCTATTGGTCAACCGACGGCATGGGCCTGCTCGAGATGCTGGAATGGACCGAGCAGCTGCACATCGAGCCTGTGCTGGCGGTGTATGCGGGTTATTCGCTGAAGCATGAGAGCGTGAAGCCCGGGGCAGATCTTGAGCCCTATGTGCAGTCCGCTGTTGACGAAGTGGAGTACGTCACCGGCGACACGGGCACGCGGTGGGGTGCCGAGCGCGCCAAGGATGGGCACCCCGCGCCTTTCCCGCTGCACTTTATCGAGATCGGCAACGAAGACAACTTCGACACCACCGGCAGCTATGACGCCCGCTTCGCACAGATCGCCAGGGCCTTGCGTAAAAAGTACGGCGACAAGTACCAGTTGATCGCGACGATGCCCGTCAAAGAAAAAGCCAGCGATGCGCAGCCGGACGTGATCGACGATCATTACTACAAGCCCGTCGGCGAGATGCTCGACTTCTCGCATCGCTATGACGATGCACCGCGTACCGGGCCAAAGATCTTTGTCGGTGAGTGGGCGACACTGAGCGGAACACCAACGCCTAACTTTGGTGGTGCGCTCGCTGACGCTGCCTTCATGACCGGCCTCGAACGCAACAGCGACCTGATCATCATGGCGAGCTACGCGCCCCTGTTCATCAACGTCAACCCCGGCGCCGGGCAGTGGTACACCAACATGATCGGCTACGACGCCACCACCAGCTACGGCTCGCCCAGCTTCTACGCGCAAAGTTTGTTTGGCGCGCACATCGGCGATGGCACACCGAAGACCTCCCTCACCGGTGCAGGCAAGCGCTTCACCTACTCGGCGACCGTTGGCTCCAAGGACCACGTGCTGCACCTGAAGCTGGTGAACGCCTCTGACCAGGCACAACCGCTTGCCATCGACCTGAACGGCCGTCCCAGCGGCACGGCCACGATGTACAGCCTGCACGCTGGGTCATACGAGGCCACCAATTCCATAAACCACCCAGACGTAATCCGCCCGGTGACGTCTACGGTCAAAGTCGCCGGCACAAGCTGGAAGCACACCGTTCCGCCGCTCACGATTGAAGTCATTGACGTGCCCCTGCAGTAGGGGCCGGCTTGGCTGACGTGGACTCATCGAACACCAGCGGAAGGAGCGGCTTGTGGCGGTTGTAGCTGGCGTGGACTTTGGCACCCTGAGCACACGGGTGACGTTGCTGGACAGCGTGAAAGGCCGGCTGGGCACCGCGTCGGCCAGCTACCCGCTGAAGCGTACCCGGGAGGACCCGGACTTCGCCACGCAGTCGCACGACGACCAGATGAACGCGCTGGTGAAGGCAATGCGCGAAGTGCTGGCGCAGACCGGTGTGGACGGCAACGACGTGCAGGCGCTTGCCATCGACACCACAGGGTCCAGCGTCATCGTCGTGGACGCGGCCATGCAGCCGCTGGACGACTACTACCTGTGGTGCGACCACCGTGCGCTGCGCGAGGCACAGCAGATCACACGCCTCGCGCATGAGCGCCAGCTCGAGGCCATTGAGTGGTGCGGCGGGGTGTACTCGCATGAGTGGGGCTGGGCCAAGCTGCTGCATTGGCTGCGGCACAATCCGGACAAGCGCGGGCAGTTTGCCTCCGCCTTTGAGCACTGCGACATGGTGGCCGCCACGCTGTGCGGCGTGCGCGACCCCAAGGCCGTGAAGCGCAGCGTGTGCGCCATGGGCCACAAGTGGTTATGGAATCCGCGGTGGGGTGGCTATCCGCCGCAGGAGTTCCTGTCCGCGGTGGATCCCCTGCTCGACGGGGTGCGCGCCAAGATGGAGGGCGACGTAGAGACCTCGGACAAGATCGCTGGGCACCTGGCGCCGGAGTGGGCCGAGAAAATGGGCCTGCGCGCGGGCATTCCGCTGCCGGTCGGCGCCTTTGACGCGCATTGGGACGCCATCGGGGCGGGTTGCCGCGAGGGTGACGTTGTCAACGTGGTCGGCACCTCGACCTGCATCATCGCCATGGGCGAGCGCGCCGGGCTGATCAAGGGCGTGTGCGGCGTTGTGCCGGGCAGTGTGGACCCCGCGCTGGTGGGTGTGGAAGCCGGGCTGTCGGCAGTTGGCGACATCTTTGAGGCCATCGCGAGGCGCGCCGGCACAGACGTCCGCACGCTGTCGCAAGGGCTGGAGCGCTACCATCCAGGG
>CAXTRU010000157.1:0-8274 GCA_964246665.1 uncultured Acidobacteriaceae bacterium | reverse complement strand
CCCCTACCCCGTTGGATGCTTTTGACAAAAAGCTTTATTTTGAGTCACTTACGGCACGGCACCCCTTGCAAAATATTGCAAACAAGGAATTTACCCGCAAAATATCTGAAATGAGGCACTTACAGCTCTTTCGCATGGATCTGCGTCCCGGAGCCTTGCTTTCTGAGCCTTCTCTGGACACTTTGCCGCAAGAGCTCCCTTAGCCGATGGTTGTTGTGGATGACTCCAGAGTAGCGAAACCGGTGGAAAATCTGCGCAACCAGGCACGAACTCTGTGTAGACGGCATGGCAAGAGGGCCGCTTGCTACACTCAGACCCGACGCGTATGAACGTTTGGATCCTTACCCTCGCGATCGCGTACCTGCTCGGATCGATCCCGTTTGGGTATCTGCTGGTTCGCTTTTTCCGCAAAGAAGACATCCGGACCACGGGCAGCGGCAACATCGGCGCGACCAATGTGGTGCGCTCGGGCGCCAAGGGCCTCGGCATCCTGACGCTGGTGCTCGACTTGGGCAAGGGCTTGGTGGCGGTGCTGCTTGCGCGGCACCTTGCTCCCGGCGCGCCGGGGTTCCCATCGGACCTGGCCGTGGGCGCGGCGGTGGCAGCGGTGTTGGGGCATGTGTTTCCGGTGTGGCTTGGCTTTAAGGGCGGCAAGGGCGTGGCAACCGCGTTGGGCGTCTTCCTGGCGCTAACGCCGAAGGTCGCGCTGGCCGCGGTGGGCGTCTTTCTCGTGGTCGCTGCGATCACGCGCTTTGTCAGCCTGGCGTCGATCGTGGCGGCAGCGGTGTTGCCGGTGTTTGCGTTCCTGCTGCTTCCGGACCGCACGCCGGTGTACCTGGGCGGCGTACTTTTTCTCGCGCTGCTGGTAGTCATGAAGCACCGCGCCAACATCGGGCGCTTGATGGCCGGCACTGAGAGCCGGTTCGGATCGAAAAAGGCCGCCGCTGCAAAGACGCCGATGGATGTCCCAACCAAATCGAAGAAGGCACGTGCATGAGCAGGATTGCTGTATTAGGGGCGGGTGCCTGGGGCACGGCGTTGGCGCTGTCGTTGGCGCGGCGCGGTGGGCACGACTTGAGGTTGTGGGCGCACTCGCCGGCGCATGCGGAAGAGCTGAGCGATAGTGGCGAAAATGTACGCTATCTTCCGGGCTTCATCGTGCCGCTGGACGTTCGCGTCACCTCGCGTTTGCACGAGGCTATCCGTAATGCGGAGGTAATTCTGTGCGTCACACCGGCGCAGGCGATGCGATCCGTGATGGAAGGCATTGCACCGCATCTGCAGGCGTCACAGGTGTTACTGTCAGCCTCCAAAGGCATCGAGGAGAAGACATTTCTCCGCATGCAGCAGATAGCGGCGGAACACGCGCCGGACAACGCGTTTGGCACGCTGGGCGGCCCGTCGTTCGCGCAGGAGGTGGCCGCCGGCATGCCGACGGCGATCACGATTGCGACGGAAGACGCCGTGTTGGGCAAGAAGCTGCAGAATGATTTTTCGTCGTCGAGCCTGCGGGTGTACCGCAACCAAGACGTGATCGGCACGGAGCTGGGCGGCGCGCTGAAGAACGTGATTGCGCTGGCGGCGGGCGTGGTGACGGGGCTGGAGCTGGGCGCGAACTCCGGCGCGGCGTTGATCACGCGGGGGATGGCTGAGATTACGCGGCTGGCGATGGCCTGCGGTGGGCGCCGTGAGACGCTGGCCGGGCTGGCGGGCATGGGCGACCTGGTGCTGACGTGCACCGGCGGCCTGAGCCGCAACCGCACCGTGGGCGTGGAGCTGGGTAAGGGACGGCACCTGCCGGAGATCCTGGAGAGCTTGAACGGCAAGGTGGCCGAAGGCGTGAAGTCGACGACGGCGGCGTTGGGGCTGGCTGCACGGTATGGGGTAGAAATGCCGATTACGGAGCAGATGGCGGCTATTCTGCATGAGGACAAGCCGCCGCGTGAGGCGATTCGCGAGCTGATGGCGCGGCCTGGGCGGATGGAGTAAGGAAGCAGGGCTGGACCGCTGTTCGCCGAGACTTCCCGGCATCCTGAACTTCAGGACGCGAGATACGCCTGGCGATGACGCGTGAACTTGCCGAGCGTACCCCAGCGCCTGAAGGCGCGTTCGATTCGACGGCGTAACGGCGGGTCTGAAGACCCCCCCTTCCCGACTTCGGCTTCATGAGTGGTGTCGCTGCGTCAGCCTTGGTACATGACTGATCCGGTGACGGACTCGATTCATCGCTGGAACCCGCAGACGGGGCTAACGGAGACGATTGCGCATGATCCGCGGATTTGTGGCCGGATACGATGAGCGTGGCGACGGATGGGTATCTGTACTTGACGTCGAATCAGCTTCATCGGCAGCCGACGATGCACGATGGGCAGGATGAGCGGCAGAAGCCGTATCCGCTGTTTCGGATCAGGATTGATCAGCAGCCTGTGTTGCTCGAGTAGCGCTGAGGTGGGCGTGGACCGCTTAGACTTTTTGGCCGAGGCGGTCCAGTTTTGCGAAGATCTCAGCTATGGTGACGCGGACGGGGGTTCCAGGCAAGGTCAGTACCTCACTTTCCCGGACCAGCATCCCCGTTTCATCGCTACTGTAGACGAGCCGGCGCCACGGGTCGACAACCCAGATAGACTTCACGCCCATGCGCGTGTAGTCAGCCACACGCTCTTCCATCCGGCTCATGCGATCGTCGCTGGAGAAGATCTCGATACAAAGGAGCGGCGTGGAGCGAACGATTCGCGTATCGGTGGCGTCCGGGTGCAGCACCATCACGTCGGGGATCCGGAAGCGTTCCGCTGCAACCTGCAGACGGACCTCTGGAAGTACCTCCAAGCCCCACTCGTCCTGATGCCTGGCGAATAGGGCGATGAAAAAGGCTTGCAGTAGACCATGAGGGACTTCGCCCATGTTGCGCTCCAGCACCTCGCCATCGATATAGTCGCAGTCCGGGTGGTACATGGTGCGGAGATACGTTTCTACTGGAACAAGCGTGGCGGTTCCCATAGCGGCTCCAATCGACTACAGCTTACCCCAGGTGTTTCGGGCGGAAAACGCTTAACTCAGGTCGTCGAGCATGGCTTGCATTTCGCTGGCGGCGTGGGTGTTGCCGGTGCGCTGGCAGGCGGCGAGCCCGGCGATGAGGCGGCTTTTGGCGGCGTCGGTTTGGCCTAGCTTGATGAGCGTTTGCGCGGCCATCTGGTAGGCGGGCACGTAGTCGGGGTTGCTTTCGGTGGTGGTTCCGAACTCCTTCAGGGCTTCGTCGTTGCGGCCTTCGGCGGCGTAGGCCATGGCGAGGCCGTAGCGGGCGAAGCTGTCAGCGGGGTTCTGCGCGAGGATCTCGGAAAGGGCGGCGATCTTGTCCATAAGCCTTCTAGTCTAGCCAATCGCCGCCGCATGGCTCCCGGAGAAACCGTAAAATGGAGGGATGAATGAAGCTGTTGTGAGCCGGACCGTGAAAGAGTCCCAGGCCGAACGCACGGAGATGATCTTTCCCAATGACGCCAACGCGCTGGGAAACCTGTTTGGCGGGCGGTTGATGCAGTTAATCGATGTGGTGGGTGCGATTTCAGCCTGCCGGCACTCGCGGGCCATCACGGTGACCGCGAGCATGGATCACCTGGACTTTGTGGCCCCGGTCAAGGTGGGGGAGTTTCTGATCCTAAAGGCGAGCGTCAACCGCGCGTTCAAGACATCCATGGAAGTGGGCGTGAAGGCGATGGTGGAGGATGTGCTTGGCGGCAGCGGAACGCGGCATGTGGCCTCGGCGTACCTGACCTATGTGGCGCTGGATATGTTTGGGAAGAAGCTTGAAGTGCCGGCGGTTGTGGCGGAGACCGAGCACCAGAAGCGGCGGTATGAGGACGCGGCGAATCGGCGGGCGATGCGTACCGATGAGGTTTTGCGAAAGAAGGAACTGCGCGCGGTGATGGGGCATGTTTGGAATGTGTAGGTGGTGGTCGGTGGTCGGTGGGATTTGATGGACGTGCAGCGCCTTTAGCGCTGTGGCACAAGGAGTTGTGATGGGACATTCAGGACAGGGCATGCCGGGGCAGCCGGTGCCGCAGGCGCTTCCGGGCATTCGGCACGTGGTCGCCGTTGGGTCCGGCAAGGGCGGCGTGGGTAAGACCACGGTCAGCGTCAATCTGGCGGTGTCGCTGGCGAAGCTGGGCTACAAGGTGGGGCTGCTGGACGCCGATATCTACGGCCCCAACGTGCCGACCATGCTGGGGCGCACGCGCCAGCCGGACGTGCTGCAGGGCAACATGATCGAGCCGCTGCAGGCGCATGGTGTGAAGTTCATCTCCATCGGCCTGCTGTCGCCGGGCGACAAGCCGTTGATGATGCGCGGACCGATGTTGCACGGCATCATCAAGCAGTTTTTGCAGCAGGTGGCGTGGGGCGAGCTGGATTTCCTCATTGTCGACTTGCCGCCGGGAACCGGTGATGTGGTGATCTCGCTGGTACAGACGGTTCCTTTGTCCGGCGCCGTGGTGGTGTCCACGGGCTCGAGCGTGGCGCTGCAGGATGCACGCAAGGCGCTGGAGATGTTCCACCAGGTGAACGTGGACGTGCTGGGCATGGTCGAAAACATGAGCCAGATGACGCTGCCGGATGGATCCGTGATTGACGTGTTTGGCGCTGGGGCGACGGAGCAGACGGCGCGGCAGTTCGGGCTAGCGTTTTTGGGGGCAGTGGACATGGATCCGATGGTGCGCGAGGGTGGCGATCGTGGCCTGCCTGCGGCGCTGGCCGGCGACCAGACGGCGCGCGGCCGGGAGTTCCTGGAGCTGGCCAAGAAAGTGGTATCGCGCACGGAGCAGGCCGCGGCGCAGAATGAGGACGTGCTGGAGATCAGCTAGTCGCTCCCAGCAGGATGTTTGGACGTACCTATGAACGAAGGTCGGCTCACAGCACGGCAGCAGCAGATTTTGCGGATGGCGGTGGAAGCATATATCGCCAGCGGCGAACCTGTGAGTTCGGCGGCGCTGGCCCGTGCGTTGGCCGAGCATGGCGCGGCGGTGAGTTCTGCGACGGTGCGCAATGAGATGGCTGAGCTGACCGAGGCGGGCCTGCTGGAACAGCCGCACACCTCGGCCGGTCGAATTCCGTCTGCGCAGGCATTTCGTGTGTACGTGCAGGAGTTGAGCGGCGTGGGACGTCCCTTTGGCGGTGGAGGCAGCGAGCGCATGAGGCTGGCTTCCGGCGTGCAAGCGACGATTGATAGCGGCCTGGCCGGTGTGACCGGCACGGAAGCCCTGCTGGCGCGCAGTTCCGGCGTGCTGGCCGCGCTTTCGAGCGGCGTGGGCCTGGCGATCGGCGCGCTGGCGGCGAGCGATCTGCTGGAGCATGTGCACTTTACACGGTTGGCGGAGCGGAGGGTGCTGGCCGTCGTCGTGGGCCGCAGCGGCACGGTGCGCGACCGTTTGCTGGCCATCCAGGACGACCTTTCGTCGTCGCAGCTGGAGTCTGCGGCCAACTTTCTGAACGAGCACTTCCGCGGATGGCAGCTGGAGCGTGTGCGCGCCGAGATCCATCGCCGGATTGAGCGCGAGCGCACCGCGTACCAAAGCATGATGGAGGCCGCTGAGCGGCTGTGGACGGGCGCGGTGCCTCCGGAGTCGGCCGGCACGGGCGGCGAGCGGGCGGTGTTTGTGGAGGCGTGGCCAACATGGTCGGCCTGCGTGAGGACCGGGCGCGTTTGCGCGAGTTGCTGGCTGCGCTGGAGGCCAAGCAGCGCGTGGCGGAGCTGCTGGCGGCCTATATTGATTCGCGCCAGGAGAGCGTCCGCGTCGTGTTTGGCATTGAGGAGCAGGCGCCGGAACTGGCCGGACTGGTGCTGGTTGCTGCGCCGGCGCGGCTGCCGGGGTCGCTGCATGGCACTGTGGGCGTGCTGGGGCCGACGCGCATGGACTATACCGCGACGATGGGCGCGGTGAGCTATGTGGCCCAGCAGATTGACCGCATGCTGGAGGGCGGCGGTGGGCGCGTGTGAGTCGCCGCAGCCCGGAAAATCATCCTAGGTGGACGGGACAAGCCGACGTGAGGGTGGCTCTGCCGGCGGGGCAGAAGACGAAAGCGGAACCGGAGACGTGATGACAGACGACAAGCAGGGGTTGGCAGGCCGGTTCGCGCGTTGGGCGCGGATGGGCAACAATGAAAGTGAAACGGCGGGGACGGAGGCTGAAGCGATGAATGAGCATGGCGTAGCGACCGCTACGGAAGAACAGATGGACGGCGGCAACGCATCCGCACAGGTGGACCTGGAAGCCGGTACTGAGGGCGCCTCGAACGAGGTGAATGAGAATCAGCAGCTTTCCGCGGAGCTGGAACAGGCTCGTGGGGAGCGCGACCTGCTGCGGGATCGCCTGGCGCGGCTGCAGGCAGAGTTCGACAACGCCCGCAAGCGTGAGGCCAAGGAGCGTCAGGACGCCCGCGATCGTGGCATCGAGTCGGCGGTTGAGCCGTTTCTGGGCGTGATGGATAACTTTGCCCTGGCGTTGAAGGCTGAGGGTTCGATTGAGCAGCTTCGCACCGGCGTTGACCTGATCCTGAAGCAGATGGAAGAGGCGCTGCGCACGCTGAACGTTCAGCCGGTGGAGGCTGTCGGCGCACAGTTTGACCCGCGGCTGCATGAGGCGCTGGGCAGCGTGGAAACGCCGGAGTACCCCGATCACCAGGTGCTGGAGGAGATCCGCCGCGGCTACAAGCTGCGCGACAAGCTGCTGCGTCCCGCGCTGGTGAAGATTGCGACGAACTCGGCACAGCAAGAAGCTTAAAAGCGGTGGCTGGTGCTCGGTGCTCGGTTGTTCTCGGCAGCAGAGCAGGTAGGACTGAATCCATCAGAGAAAACCGAGAACCAGGCACCAGGAACTGAGAACCGAGAACCGAGAACCGAGAACTGGAATGGCGACAGGGACGATGAAGAGGGATTATTACGAGGTACTGAGCGTCGAGCGCACGGCGTCCGACGGCGAGATCAAGACGGCGTACCGGAAGCTCGCCATGCAGTACCACCCGGACCGCAACCCGAACAATCCCCAGGCGGAAGAAAAGTTCAAGGAGTGCTCGGAGGCGTATGCCGTGCTGAGCGATGCGGACAAGCGCGCGGCGTATGACCGCTTCGGCCACCAGGCCGTGGGTGGCGCGGGTGGCGGCAATCCGTTTGCCGGTGGCGGTCCGTTCGGGGGTGGTGCGGGCTTCCAGCAGGGTGATCTTGGGGACATCTTCGGCGACGTGTTTGGCGAGATGTTCAACATGGGCGGCCAGCGCAGCGGGCGCGCCTCACGGGCCCAGCGTGGACGCGACTTGAAGTTCGACATGACGCTGACGTTTGAAGAGGCGGTCTTCGGCGTGGAGCGCGAGGCCAAGGTAAAGCGCATGGAAACGTGCGAAACCTGCAACGGCTCGGGCTCTGAAGGCTCGAAGCAGCCCGAAACGTGCCAGCAGTGCGGCGGGCGTGGGCAGATTCGCACGCAGCAGGGCTTCTTCTCCGTGGCGCGCACGTGCCCGGTGTGCTCCGGCACGGGGCAGGTGATCCGCAACCCGTGCAAGACGTGCCATGGTGACTCGCGTGTGCAGAAAGAGCACACCTTGTCGGTCAAGGTGCCGGCGGGTGTTGAGTCCGAGACGCGCATTCGCTACTCCGGCGAGGGTGATGCGGGGCGCTTTGGCGGGCCCGGCGGCGACCTGTATGTCGTGTTGACGGTGAAGCCGCATGCCTTCTTTGAGCGTGACGGGGATGATCTGCATTGCGTGATGCCGATCAGCTTTCCGCAGGCGGCGCTGGGTACGGAGCTTGCGATTGAGACACTGGAAGGTGCGGAGACCATCAAGGTGCCGGAAGGTACGCAGAGCGGGCGGGAGTTTCGTCTGCGCGGCAAGGGTGTGCCGCACCTGAACTCGCACGGCAAGGGCGACCTGATTGTGGAGGTTCGGGTGGAGACGCCGAGCAAGCTGAGCAAGCAGCAGAAGGAGTTGCTGCGGCAGTTGGGTGAGACGATGACGGTGTCGAACGAGCCGCAGTCGCGGGGGCTGTTCGACAAGGTTAAGGAGATGTTTAGCTAAGCATTGAAGGCGCAGTGAGAAGCTTCGGCTTCTTCGCACCTGGCTACACGTTGCTTCCGAGCGCTTCCCAGGCGTGCCCTGCCTTTCTACATGCAACCATCGTCCTGAGTGACGCGAAGGATCTGTGTATTCGGGCCTGCCACAGATTTCGGCGGACCCACCAATACTGAGATCCTTCACTGCGTTCAGGATGACGGAGGTACTCTTGGATGACGG
>CAXTRU010000156.1:5051-8283 GCA_964246665.1 uncultured Acidobacteriaceae bacterium | reverse complement strand
GCCACATGGCCCGCCCCACGCAGCACATACTTGTAAGTCGTCAACCCATCCAGACCCACCGGCCCGCGCGCATGCAGCTTGCTCGTCGAGATCCCAACCTCAGCCCCAAAGCCATATCGAAATCCATCCGCAAATCGCGTCGACGCGTTATGAAAGACCCCCGCCGCGTCCACCTCGCGCAGAAACTGCTCCGCCACGTGGTCATCCTCGGTCAAAATGCTCTCCGTGTGCGACGACCCATGGGCATGGATGTGCGCGATCGCCGCATCGACGCCGTCCACCACGCCGATCGACAGCTCCGCCTCGCCAAACTCCGTGTGCCAATCTTCAACCGGCAACACCGCCGCGTCCTCGGCCAGCGCACGCATAGCCGCGTCGCCACGTAGCCGCACACCCCGCCGATGCAGGTCTCGCACCAGCCAAGGGATGAAACTAGCCGCAATCTCCTGATGCACCAGCACCGTCTCCACCGCATTGCATGCTGCCGGGTAGTCCAGCTTCGCATCGGCAATCACGCGCAAAGCCAGCTCTGTGTCGGCGGCCTTATCCACATAGATGTGGCACACGCCCTCCGAGTGCCCAAGCACCGGAATGCGCGTGTTCGCCTGCACATACTCAACCAATTGCTTTGAGCCACGCGGAATGACCATGTCCACAAGATCGTGCGCCGCCAGCAGCGTTGTCACCTGCTCACGCCCGGTCAGCAACGACACGGCATCCGCATCGATGTCCTCCACCGCAAGCGCCTCGCGCAACAGATCCACTAGCGCCGCCGCGGTCTGCTCCACCTCACGCCCGGCTTTCAGAATCACCGCGTTGCCGCTCTTCAACGCCAACGCTGCGATCTGCGTCACCGCATCCGGCCGCGCCTCAAAGATGACCGCCAGTACACCCAGGGGCACGCTCAGCTTCTGCAAGCGCAAACCACGCGCCTCGCGCCGTGTCACGCCGTCCGGATCGCGATTGTCCAGCTCGATGGCATCCAGCACACGCCCCAGTGGGTCCGGCAGCGCCGCGACCGAGCGGATTTGCTCAGCCATCTCTGCCAGCTTGCGCGCATCCAGCTTCAGCCGCGCCATGGTCGCCGCGGGCAACGCGTCCGCACCGCTCATCTTCCCGGCAACCTCAAGATCCTGCGCATTCGCCGCAAACAGTGCTTCCCTGGCTTGCTCTACCGCAGCCGCCATGCGCCCTAATACTGCATTGCGCTTGGTCTCATTTAGCGTGGCAAGCCCGCGTGAAGCAAGTTTTGCTCGCCGTGCGATGGCTCGCACATCGACTTGCTCCAGGCCGGCGACCTCTGCGACAAGACTCAACGCAACACCTCGGCCGTCGGCGCAGGTTCACTCACATCAGACGTCCCAAACCGGGTTCCCACAGGCTCACCCGCCACCACGCGCTCCAGCACACGCGGTGTGCGTCCATTCGCAATCACCGCCTGTTTGCCCGCGTCGAGCGCGATGCGCACACTTTCCAGCTTGCTCAGCATGCCGCCGCGGCCGCGTCCATTGCCGCCATGCGCCAGCGCGAGCACGCGCTCATCGACACGCGGCACGTGCTGCAGCACCACCGCGTCGTGACTCTGCGGATCGCGATCATACAGGCCATCCACGTCGCTCAAAAGCACCAGCAAATCTGCCCCGAGATGCTCCATCAGCAACGCAGACAACTTGTCGTTGTCGCCAAACATGCGCTCACGCGGCTCTGCACCTGAGGGCCGCTCCAGCTCCATCGTCGACACCGTGTCGTTCTCATTCACAATCGGGATCACACCCAGCGTTAGCAACGAGTCCAACGTCGCGCGCAGGTTCGCATGCCGCACCGGATCGCGAAAATCATCCTCGGTCAGCAGCACCTGCGCGATGCGGCAGCCCAGCCGGTCAAACGCGTCGTCATACAACGCCATCAGCCGTGACTGCCCCACCGCCGCACATGCCTGCACCTCGGCTAAGGCCTTCGGTCGCGCGGGCAGCGCCAATCGCTCCACACCGAGCCCCACCGCACCGGAGCTCACCACCAGCACCTCGATGCCCTGCTCACGCAGCGCCGCAATGCTTTCCACCAGCCCGCATAGCAGCCCAAGCGCCACCTTGCCATCCGCCCGCATGATGACGTTGGTCCCCAGCTTCACCACAATGCGATGAATCGCAGCGCTCACCCTCGCTCCATCTCGGAATCCGACAAGCAACCCAACACCGACCATCGCACCCGCAGCCGCGAAGTGCTTACAGATCTTGCCCCCGTGTTGGCATCTCACTTGCGGACACACTTGCCGCTTTGATGATGCTAGCAAGTTCACGGTGATCGCCCCGCGTGTGCGACAGGATCGAGGCCACGGTCATCTGCTCCTGCGTAAACCCAGCCCAGGAGATCGTGTGCCCGGCGTTTGCCGCAATCTGTCGTACAAACTCCCGCTGCGTCCGCCCGTTCCCTTCACGGAAGGGATGGATCGCATTGATCTCGCCCAAGTAGTAAGCCGCGCGCTCTGCAAAATCGTTTACACGCAATCCGTTCAAGTGGTTCTCACCACTCAACTTCTGAAACAGGGTAGTCAGTGAACTCGTGATGTGCGCCGGAGCAGCAAATGGGGCGCCTCCGGGCTTGGAAAGACCAACAACTCGCAGCTGCCCCGCCCAGGGGAAAACATCTTGGAAGATGTAAAAATTAATGGAGCAGAGGTGTTGTCGGTCAAAGCGGCCCGAGACACCGGCATTTTCCAGTTCGATCAACCGTTGCTCAGAATAAATCCGTTCGAGCTTCGTGAGTTCGGTGTAGCTCAGAAGGCCGAAGTAATTTCTCGGGCAACTCTGTCCATCTTGCGAGTGAGGATCGCGATCGAATCCCTCCGCCAATTATGCCGCTCCCGCCAACGACTCCCGACGTATTTTCGTCAGTACATCTTCAGCATGGCGCTGCATAGCGGCTGAGAAATGCTCCATGGTCATCTCTCCGTCAGCCCACTGCAACATGATCTGCCGTGTTATCGCATCGGGCTCAAGGCCTTCCATCACATGCGTTCCGATTGTGCTTTCAACGATGCGATGTCGGCGTTTGCGTTCCGCGTCTGTGATGGCGTTCACGACTCACCTCGCTCCTTTATTCTACAATGCAACGCGCGTCGTCTGAGCGGGGGCTTGTCCGTTCCTCATACTCCGACAGGCACTCGGGCCGGCGCAGCCACGCGCCGATCCACCACCGGCGCCCGCAGCCGCACCGTGGGCCCTATCGGCCC
>CAXTRU010000156.1:0-5041 GCA_964246665.1 uncultured Acidobacteriaceae bacterium | reverse complement strand
CACGCTCCGCCCAACCACCGCCGCAATCCCCCGCAGCTTGCCCACCAGTTCATTCAGCTGCGCCGGGTACAGACTTTGCGCGCCGTCGCTCATCGCCTTATCCGGGTTCGGGTGCATCTCCATCAGCAAGCCGTCACCGCCTGCGGCCACGGTCGCCAACGCCATCGGCGCCACAAATTCGCGCTTGCCCACACCGTGCGACGGATCGCCCAGCACCGGCAGGTGCGTTAGGCTTTTCAGCACTGGGATCGCCGAGATGTCCATCGTGTTGCGCGTGTAGGTCTCAAAGGTGCGGATGCCGCGCTCGCACAGCATCAGGTCGTAGTTGCCGCCGGCCAGGATGTACTCAGCGCTCAGCAACAGCTCTTCCAGCGTCGCCGCAATGCCACGCTTCAACAGCACCGGCTTGCGCACGCGGCCGAGCTCCCGCAGCAGGTTGAAGTTCTGCATGTTGCGCGCGCCCACCTGGAAGCAGTCCACATACGGCAGCATCGGCTCAATCTGCGAGATCTCCATCACCTCGCTGATCACGAGCAAGCCAAACTCATCCGCGGCCTCACGCATGATCTGCAGCCCGGGAATGCCCATACCCTGGAACGAATACGGCGAGCTCCGCGGCTTGAAGGCACCGCCACGCAGAAACTGCGCGCCCGCGGCCGCACACTGCTGCGCGCTCAGCCGAATCTGCTCCTTGCTTTCCACCGAGCACGGCCCGCTCATGATGACGATCTCGTCACCGCCGATCACCACGCCGTTGGGGAAGTGTACGCGCGTGCCATCCGGGTTAAAGCCGCGCCCGGCCAGCTTATAGGGTGAGCTGATGCGATACGCCTGCTGCACCCCCTTGAGCACGGCAAACTCGGTGACCTCAAAATGCGCGGGCGTGCCCACACCGGCAAGAATCGTCTGCACTTCGCCCGTTGTGCGGTGGACGTTGAAGCCGAGCTCCACCATGCGCTCAATCACCAAGGCAATCTGTTCATCCGTAGCGTGGTCCTGCATCGCAACAATCATCACTAGCGTTCCCTCCTCGTCGCCGCAACCTGCGCGGCGCGCGACCGACCGCACTGCCGTTCTTGCAGCCGGTCAAGATTCTTCAAATCAAAGCGTCCCACTCGACTGCGCCCCGACGCGCTCCGCACCATGCTCTGTGCCCGGCTGCCCGTCTACCCGCTGCAATGCCCGCATCACGTCCATCACGCGGTAGTAGATGTCCTGTAATTGCACGGTCGTAAGCGGTCCTGGGTTGACGCGGCGCACGTGTTCAAACACGGCCTGCTCGCGGTTAGGCTCATAGATGGGCGCGCCCTCTTTCTGCTTGAGCCTGCCGATCTCCACGGCCGCGGCAGCCCGCTCGTTGAGCAGTCGCACAATCTGCTCGTCCAACCCGTCGATCGTGTTGCGCCAGTCGGCAATCTCCATCGTTGTTCCTCGCACCCTGAGCCGGCCCTCGCCGTCACTCGCAATTTGTCTGCTGCCCGCAACGGCCTGCCATCCGCACAGCGCCGCGTGTCCCACGATCATACGAGTTCACCGCGGCACCATCAGCCCTTCGCCCCGGCAGGCACCTCGCCCGCCACGCTGCCCGCCTCGACTTCGCCACCAATCCCTGCCGCATCGCGTTCTCCTTGGTTATCCTTCCCGAAGGGAATCTGCGTTTCGTCTTTGCTTTCCTTGTTGTCATTCCCGAAGGAACTCTGCGCTTCGTCGTTGCTTTTCTGCTTGTCATTCCCGAAGGGAATCTGCGCTTCGTCGTTGCTTTCCTTGTTGTCATTCCCCGAACGGGGAACCTGCTGTTTGCCCGTCGCGCCACCACCCTTTAACGACCGCACAAACGCCCCAACCGCCTCCGCTGCATCGCGCGCCGGCGTGCGCTCCACCAAGCCCACAATGGCCGACCCCACCACCGCGGCATCTGCAAAGGAACTCACCGTCCGCACATGCTCCGGCGTCGACACCCCAAAGCCCAACGCAATCGGCAACGTCGTAAACGCCCGCAACCGCCCCACCAGCTCCGCAGCGTCATCCGCCAACGACGTCTGCGTTCCCGTAATCCCTACCCGTGAGATCGCATACACAAAGCCGCGGGAGTGCTCCGCAATGGCCTGCAAGCGAGCATCCGGCGACGTCGGCGCAGCCAGAAACACCGGCATCAGGTCCTGCTCGCGCATACACCGCAGATATTCATCCGCCTCTTCGACGATCATGTCCGTCAGCAGTACGCCATCGGCGCCGTTCGCCTTCGCGGCCTTGGTAAACTCCGCCAGCCCCATGCGCATCACCGGGTTCAGATAGCTGAACAGGATGATGCCCGCGTCAGGCCGCAAGCGCCGGATATCCAGGCAGCAATCCAACACATCGCTCAGCCGCGTGCCCCGCCCCACTGCGCGCTCACTTGCGCGCTGAATCACCGGGCCGTCGGCAAGGGGATCACTGAACGGCACACCTAGCTCAATCACATCGGCGCCATTGTCGATCGCCGCCACAGCCATGTCGCGCGTCGTCTGCAGATCAGGGTCGCCTGCCGTCAGATAAATCACCAGCCCCGGCTTGTTCTTGAAGTCAATCGGCATCTCTAGTTCTTCCCTTGCTCCTGCTTCTGCTTGGCTAAGAAGGCCGTCCACAGCTGCTGTCCCACGCCGTTAATCCGTTCGTTCACATTGCTTGCGTTCAGGCCGTCATAGATCAACTTTCGCGTGTCCGGAAAGAAGAAGTACAGAACCGGCGCATCGATACTCGTATCCGTAAACGCACTGCAGTTCCCCGCATCGTCATACGCCGTGCAAATGTTGCGACCAAACTCCATGTGCAGCTTCATCGACGCTTCACCAATGTGCGTTCGCGGGCCCACATCACCCACAATGGCGAAGTGCACCTGGCCGTCATGCACCACCGCCGCGAGGTCTCCCACGCTGACGCCCGTCTCGCGCCGAAAGTCGCCCATCGGCATCACCACGTATGGCACGCGCTCCGAATCCAGGCTCGGCCCCTGGCCCACACCCGTCGGGTCCGGGTAGCGAAACGCCGTCTCCGGCTGGTTCGGGTGCTCCGCGCGCTTGCTCAGCACAGACCCATCCGCGTCGATGGCCATCTTCGCGTCGAAGAACACCGTGTTATCTGGAAAGCGCAACACCACCGTGTTGTGCGCCTGGTCGGTGTAGCAGCCGCCGTGGTCGCGGCTCTGGTCGCAGGCCTGGTACAGCGCCGTCAGCCCCGGATCCAACAACTGCGCCGCGGCAAAGTCCATCCCACGCAAAGCTTTCGTATCCGTAGCCGGTGCACTGTACGGCGCGTCCGTTGCGGCGCCAAGAGCCGTTGGCCCGGACAGCGCCAGCGCGGCAACGGCCACCCATGCAGCCACCCCCCTTTGGCTTGTCATTCCCGAAGGGGATCTGCGTTGCTTCCCGGCGTTCCGCTGCTCTGTCCGCATCATCGATCTGCTCCCGTGGCCCGCGCACCGATGCCCAACCGCGCACTGATCTGCTGCATCAATGCGGCAGCATCCCCTTGGCTTACCTCAAAGCGCCCCTGAAACTCCGCCGCCGAGCACTCCAAAATCGCCATCCCCAACGCCTGCCGCAAGTACCCCGCCGTCTCCGCCCCAATCAGGCCCTGCGTACGCCCGTCCGCGCCTAGCGCCGTCACAATCTCCTCAAACCGCTCCCGCGTCGTCCCGATCGCCTCAGGAAACAGCGCAGGCGGCACTTCCTCCAACACCGCCGCCGGCACCTTCCGCACCAGCAACTCAAATACCTCATCACTCAGAAACATCGGCTGCTCAGCGATAACAGGACTCACACTCATGCACTCACCGCCGCTCCGCCACCCAAGTCCATCTCTCGCGTAAGGATCCCAATGTCCTTGTCCCCACGCCCACTCACATTCACCATCAGGATCTGTTCCTTGCCCATCTTCGGCGCCATCTTCATCGCCTCTGCCACCGCATGCGCCGTCTCCAACGCCGGAATGATGCCCTCCGTGCGGCTTAAGAACTTCGTCGCCTCCAGCGCCTCCACATCGTTCGCGCTGGTATACGTCGCACGTCCCGAGTCATGCAACATCGCATGCTCCGGCCCCACGCTCGCATAGTCCAATCCCGCGCTCACGCTATGCGTCGCCGCAACCTGCCCCGCATCGTTCTGCAGCACATAGCTGTAGGTCCCCTGCAGCACCCCAGGCAGCCCGCCTTTAAACCGGGCCGCATGCTCGCCCAGCGCCGTGCCACGCCCACCGGCTTCCACGCCAATCAACTGCACATTCGCGTCGGGAATGTACTCATAGAACGCGCCAATCGCGTTCGATCCACCACCCACACACGCCACAATCGCGTCCGGCAAACGCCCCTCAGCTTCAAGAATCTGCCGCTTGCTTTCCCGCGAGATCACACGATGGAAATCCCGCACCATCGTCGGGTACGGATGCGATCCCAGCGCCGACCCAAGGATGTAAAACGTCGAGCGCACATTGGTCACCCAATCGCGCATCGCCTCATTAATCGCGTCCTTCAGCGTCGCGGAGCCCGAGTTCACCCCGCGCACCTCGGCACCCAGCAAGCGCATGCGGAAGACGTTCAACTCCTGCCGCCGCATGTCTTCCTCGCCCATATAGACCACGCACTCCAACCCAAACAGCGCGCACACCGTCGCCGTCGCCACCCCATGCTGCCCCGCGCCGGTCTCCGCGATGATCCGCTGCTTGCCCATGCGCCTGGCCAGCAACGCCTGCCCTAGCGCGTTGTTGATCTTGTTCGCACCCGTGTGCAGCAGGTCCTCACGCTTCAGGTACACCTTCGCGCCGCCCAGGATCTCCGTCATGCGCCGAGCAAAAAACAACGGTGTCGGGCGTCCGCAGTAGTCATGCAGTAATTGGGCGAGCTCAGCCTGAAACGCCGGGTCCCTCGAAGCCTGCGCGTACGCCTCGTCCAATTCCAACAGCGCCGCCATCAGCGTTTCGGGTACGTAGCGTCCGCCATACGCGCCAAACCGCCCCGCCTTCGCCTTCACCGCTTCCACCAAACGTGCTTCCAGAACCGGACTCGAAC
>CAXTRU010000155.1:8016-8363 GCA_964246665.1 uncultured Acidobacteriaceae bacterium | reverse complement strand
GAGCGTTTCGGCCGTATCTTCCTGGTGTGCGCCACGGGCAAGAGCGCGGCGCAAATGTTAGCGATCCTGCAAGGCCGCTTGAACAACGAGCCTGCGGCTGAACTGCAGGAAGCCGCCGAGCAGCAGCGGCGCTTCACGCAACTCCCCCTACGCAAGTGGCTCGGGCTGCCTGCTGCACGCTGCGAGGACGTGTAAAGTAGTCGCACGGCATGGGCCTTTCCACACACATCCTGGACACGGCATTGGGCCGACCTGCGGCCAACGTTTCGCTTGTGCTCTCGCAGCAAGCAGCGGACCAGTGGCATGAGATCGGGCGCGGCACCACGGACGACGATGGCCGTTGCCGA
>CAXTRU010000155.1:1719-7999 GCA_964246665.1 uncultured Acidobacteriaceae bacterium | reverse complement strand
TGCGCTTCGATGTGGCGCCATACTTTGCGGCCCAAGGACTCGCGTCGCTGTACCCCTTTGTGGAGATCGTCTTTCAGGTACGCGATGCCGGGCAACATCACCACATCCCGTTGCTGCTGGCAGCTAACGGCTTCACCACATATCGCGGGAGCTGACAACCATGGCGGACGCAGAGATCACGGCACCTCACACCAACAACAGATCAAGCACCGTGCAGCTCGCGGCACATCGCTACGGCAAATCGCGTGTTCGGCTGATGCGCGTGACCCGGCACGAGACGCATCACGATCTCGACGACTGGACTGTCGAGGTGCTGCTCACCGGCGACTTCGCGGAAGTGTTCACCACGGGCGACAACGCGCGCATCCTCGCCACAGACACGATGAAGAACACGGTCTACTTTCTAGCGCGGCAGTCGAAGGCTGACAGCATGGAAGCCTTTGCGCAGGAGCTGATCGACTTTCTGCTCAGCCGCAATCCGCAGGTGACCGGGGCTGAGGTCAACATCGAGTCGCATCTATGGAAGCGGCTGACGGTGAAGGGTGAACCGTACCCCACAGCCTTCATGAAAGGCTCCGACGAGCGGCAAACCACGCATGTCAGTCGCATGCAAGGGGCGGAAGTTTCGATCAAAAGCGGCTTCGACCAGATGACCGTGCTGAAGACAGCGCAGTCCGGCTTCGTCGGCTTCATCCGCGATGAGCTGACGACCTTGCCCGAGACCACAGACCGCCTCTTCGGCACGGCAGTCAAGGCGGAGTGGAGCTACACCGCCGCAGGCCTCGCTGCCGGCATTGACTTCAACAAGGTGCGGCACCATTTGCGCGAGCGCATGATCACGACGTTCGCGCAGCATGATTCCTTGAGCGTGCAGCAGACACTGTATGCCATGGCGGAAAGCGCTCTCGAACACACGCCACTGATCGATCAGGTGTATCTGCGCATGCCGAATAGGCACAAGCTGCTGGTGGACCTCAGTCGCTTCGGCAGCGACAACCCGAACCACATCTTTGTGCCCACCGAGGAGCCGCACGGCACGATTGAAGCGACGGTGCGGCGAGCCTGATGCGAGCAACGGTGAACGCGACCAGCCGTGCAGCCCGCGTGATCGCGCGCTGCCGTGAGTTGGCGCGGGTCACAGACGTACCCGGCACCACCACGCGCCTATACCTCTCGCCCGCAACGCGCGACGCCCACACACTTGTCGGTTGGTGGATGCGCCAGGCTGGCCTTGAGGTGCGCGTAGACGATGCCGGCAGTTTGCGTGGGCTGCGCCGCGCGGCGGTCGACGCCGGCGAAAGTGCGCCGACACTGGTGTTGTTTTCCCATCTCGATACGGTGCCAAATGCAGGCGCTTTCGACGGCCCGCTTGGTGTTTTGCTGGGCCTTGCCGTCGTAGAAGAGCTTGTCGGCGAGCCGCTTCCCTTTCACATTGAGGTCATCGCCTTCAGCGAAGAGGAAGGTGTGCGGTTTGGTTTTCCCTTTCTTTCCTCGCTCGCGGCAGTAGGTGCACTTGGCGCGGAGTCTCTGGCGCGTGTGGATCAGGCAGGGATCAGCCTTACGCAAGCCGTTCAAGACTTCGGCCTCAACCCGAACAACATCGCGCAAACCAGTCGCCTACGCCCCAACACGCGAGCGGCAATCGAAGTTCACATCGAGCAAGGCCCGGTACTGGAAAGCGACGACCTGCCGCTTGGCGTGGTGGAGACCATCATCGGCCAGTCGCGGTTGGAGCTTACCTTCACCGGCCAAGCAAACCACGCCGGCACAACGCCCATGCCACTGCGCCGCGACGCTCTTGTGGTCGCCGCGCAGTGGATCATTGAGGTTGAACGATTTGCTTTGGCCTACAAGCAGCTTGTAGCGACCGTCGGCCGCGTGGAGGTCTCACCTGGAGCGGTGAACGTGGTTCCCGGTGAAGTCCGTGTGAGCCTGGATGTGCGGCATCCGCAGGATGAGTCGCGCCATGCCGCGGTGGGGCGGCTACTGACCAAGGCCGAGCATCTTGCCGCATCACGCGGCGTACGTGTGCAGGTAAAGGTGCTGTCGGAGCAAACAGCCGTTCCGCTTAGCGCGCCGCTTGCGGAGGGCCTTGAAGCAGCCGCGCAGGTCGCCGGGTACAGCACGAAGCGCACGTATTCCGGTGCGGGACATGATGCAATGATTCTGGCGCCGCATGTGCCGACGGCGTTGCTGTTTGTGCGTTCTCCGGGAAGCTTGAGCCACCACCCAGACGAGACTGTTTTCGAGACCGACGTGGAAGCTGCGCTGGCGACCGTGTTGGAGCTGGTGCAACGCCTGCATCTCTCTGCGGCCAGTGACGAGAAGATCTCCTAGAATGGGCTCCACGATGCACCATCTTGGATCGACGCGCAGTGCCAGTCGCCGCGAGTACCTGTTGCACACGCCGGACGCGTTTGTACGCACTTCCTTGCCGGGTCTCACAGGCGGTCAGGCCGTGGTGCATGTGTCGCCACAAGTAGGCGCGGCGTTTGCGATGACGACTGTCCACCTCGACGCCGGCGGCACGTTGCAGGCTGGGCCTGTGCAGCGCTTTCTGTATGTGTTGCAGGGCGATCTCACGCTGACGGAACCCGCCTCGGAAGAGCCACATGCGTTACGTCCGGGAAGCTTTGCGTTCTTGCCGACCGAACATCCCCATCAGCTCGCAGCAACAACGGAAGCGCAAGTAGTCATGCTGGAGAAACCTTTTCTTCCGCTCGATCCAGCGTACGCCGCAAGCGTTGTTGGCGGTGCGTATCCCGAGGTCCTGGTCGGTCACGAAGACGACGTCACTCCCACACCGCTGAACGACGATGAAGATCTGCAGGTGCGCTCATTGCTGCCTGGATCCTTCGTCTTCGACTTCGCTGTGAACACCATGACGTATGCACCGGGTGCTTCGCTGAGCCAGGTTGAGGTCCACTGGATGGAGCATGGGTTGTTGATGTTGCAAGGTGGCGGCATCTATCGCCTCGGCGACGACTGGCACCCCGTGCAAGCCGGCGATGCGATCTGGATGGCGCCCTTCTGCCCGCAGTGGTTCGCTGCAATTGGCAAGCGTCCCGCGAAGTACCTAATTTACAAAGACTTCAACAGGCATGTGCTGGCATGAAGCTTCGCATCGATACCGATCGCCTGATGGCGGAGCTGAATCACCTGGCTTCTCTGACCGACTGCCAGGCAATCCCCGATCCCGCGCTGCCAGCGCCACAACGCGCAGTGACGCGCATTGTGTTTACAGCGCGTGATGCCGAAGCCCGCACATGGTTCAAAGCGCTCGCGCAAGCCGCGGGCTTCCGTGTGCGCGAAGATGCAGTCGGCAACACGTTCGTACGATGGGGAGGCTCTGACCCACAGCTTGCGCCGGTCGGCACCGGGTCGCACATCGATGCGATCCCCTTTGCGGGCATGTATGACGGCACCGTTGGCGTGCTCGGCGGGCTGGAAGCGCTGCGTGCCTTGCAGGAGAGCGGCTTCGAACCGCGCCGCTCGCTGGAGCTGGTCCTGTTCACCAGCGAAGAACC
Source organism: uncultured Acidobacteriaceae bacterium (assembly GCA_964246665.1). Lineage (GTDB taxonomy): Bacteria > Acidobacteriota > Terriglobia > Terriglobales > Acidobacteriaceae > Granulicella. The sequence continues at coordinate 4,472 of CAXTRU010000155.1, read as the reverse complement.
CACTCGCTTCGGCATCGGCTGCTTAGGTTCTCGACTCATGGGCGGCGTGCTCGATCCAACGACTGCTGATGCGCTTCCCGATCGGCTGCATGAGACCGATTCGACCGCTTCTGCAGGCGGCACACTGCGCACAGCACGCGAAATTGCAGGCTTCCGTGGAGCGCTCGACCAAGTTCGCCTGCAACAAGGTGATTACGCTGCTTGGGTCGAGCTGCACATTGAGCAAGGGCCGCTGCTGGAGCGCGACGGGCAGTCGATTGGCGTCGTGACGCACATCGCAGGGCCTGCGAGCTATCGATTCATCATTGAGGGCGTTGGCGGGCACGCTGGTGCCCTGCTCATGCCGGACCGCCGCGATGCACTGTGTGCCGCGGCGGAGCTGATCCTGGCCGTGGAGCGCGCGGCTTTGGCAGCCAACAAAAACAGCGGCGCTGCCGACACCGTTGCTACGGTTGGGAAGTTGGATGTGTATCCGGGCGCGGTGAATGCGGTGCCCTCGCGTGTAATGCTGATGCTTGACGTACGCGACACTGATGCGGCCCGGCGCGACGCCGTAATGGACGACATCAGCGTTGAAGCAAATGCAATTGCTAAGCGACGCGGTGTCCGCATCACCGAAGAGCTCATCAACGCCGATGCCCCTGCTACCTGCGACAAAGGCATCGTGCAGCTGCTTGGTGAGGTCTGCGACGCCCAAGGTATCGCATCGCGGCACATGGTCTCGCGGGCCTATCACGACACCAGCTTCATGGCGCAGATCGCACCGGTGGCCATGCTCTTCATCCCCTGCAAAGGCGGCGTGTCGCATCGCCCTGACGAGTATGCCTCCCCGGAAGCGATCACGCTGGGTGTGCAGGTGTTGGCCGAGGCGCTGGCCCGGCTTTCGCTGCAGACTTAAGTCACCGCGGTGCGCGTAGACTAGGAACCAGCCTTGGTACCCTCGGTACCGCAGGCTGCAAGTTCTCAGGAGCCCGGAACGACCCCATGATCCAGTCCTTGAATCCTGCGACCGGCCAGGTGCTGCGCCGCTTTGATCCCCTGACGCCGGCCGCCGTCGACATCAAATTGGCACTTGCCGCCATTGCCGCCAAGACCTATGCGGCCGAGTCCCTGGATCACCGGCGCTTCTGGATGCGGCGCCTCGCGCTGCTGCTGGAAAGCGATCGCGAAGACCTTGCCGTCACCATCGTCGCGGAGATGGGCAAGCCCATCACAGCGGCACGGCTTGAGGTTGATAAGTGCGCGTCTGTATGCCGCTACTACGCGGAAAACGCAGCTCGCATCCTTGAGCCGGAGGCCGTGGAAACCGAGCACGCGCAGAGCTACGTGCGTTGGGATCCGCTGGGCGTTTTGCTCGCCATCATGCCTTGGAACTTTCCGCTATGGCAGGTATTTCGGTTCCTCGCACCCGCGCTGATGGCCGGCAACGTTGCGCTGCTGAAGCACGCACCCAACGTACCGCAATGCGCGCTGGCCATTGAAGCGCTGGTGCGTCGTGCAGGCTTTCCCCGCGGCAGCTTTCAAACCTTGCTGATGGAAGCCAAAGACATCGAGTCCGTGCTGGGTGATGCGCGTGTGGCCGCCGTCACCGTGACAGGCTCCGAGGCTGCAGGACGTGCCGTGGCCGCACAGGCCGGCTATCTGTTGAAGAAGAGCGTATTGGAGCTTGGTGGGTCGGATCCGTTTGTGGTGATGCCTTCGGCAGACCTTCCGACCGCGATTACAAACGCCGTCCAGGCACGCTGCATCAACAACGGTCAAAGCTGCATCGCGGCCAAGCGCTTCATTGTGCATGAAGACGTGTATGACGAGTTTGAGCGTGGCTTCGTGGCGGAGATGCAGGGCCTCAAGGTCGGCGACCCCTCGCTTGAAGACACCGAGATCGGTCCGCTCGCCACAGCAGAGACCGTGGAGAAACTTCTTCGCCAGATTGACTCGGCCGTTGCCGCCGGCGGACGCCTGCTCACGGGTGGCAAGCGCATTGACGGGGACGGTTTGTACGTGGAACCGACCGTAATCGCCGGGGTGCCGCGCTCCAGCGGTGTGTACAGCGAGGAGACCTTCGGTCCGCTCGCGCTGCTGTTCCGCGTGGGGTCCTTGGACGAAGCCATCGACGTGGCCAATGACACGCCGTTCGGCCTGGGAGCCAGCTGCTGGACCGATAACGCTGACGAACAGCAGCGGCTCGCGCGCGAGATTCAGGCTGGGGCTGTGTTCTTCAATCGGCCCGTCGCCAGCGATCCGCGTCTGCCCTTTGGGGGTATCAAGCACTCCGGGTATGGGCGCGAACTCAGTGCAGCCGGCATGCGCGAGTTCCTGAACGCGAAGACCGTCGTCATCGCTGAAGCCAAAGACGCCCCGCAACAGACCGATCTAGCCTTTGCACCGGCGGAACCAGTTTCGGCTGCCATGCAAGAAACCGCACCCGTGCTGACCGCCATCGGAGCCGCAGCACAAACAGCCACTGCGCGTGACACAACAGAAAAGCCCGAGCGCAGAGGAGGCTCTGTGCTCGGGCTCTCGAAGCCGTAGTGATTGTTAGAAGTTGAACGAGGCTTGCAGCGAGATACGGCGCACAGCGCTTTCCTGCGTGTAGGGCCCTCCAACCAGATTGATACTTTGCCCGAAGAGTTTTGAGCTGAGATTGCTGATCGGTGTCCCGAGATCGGTGTTGTTGAACAGGTTTTGCACGTTGATACCAAAGTTGGCGCTGTAACGCCGGCCGGTGCTGGTACCGCCAAAGCCACCGCCGC
>CAXTRU010000155.1:0-1677 GCA_964246665.1 uncultured Acidobacteriaceae bacterium | reverse complement strand
CCCGCCACCGCCGCCGGGGCCACCCCGGCCGGGACCGCCGGGACCACCTTGTCCTCCACCGCCCTGATTGCGGTTTGCGGTCTTCTCGCCGAAGCCGATTGCCTTGGTCAGGCGGAAGTTAAAGGTGAACTCGTTAGGTCCGGTGCAGGTGTTGATGGGCGCTACCGAAGCACCGGGCACAATACCCGGCGCTGCGAACGCCAGCCCACAGCCTGGGATGGCAAGAACGCTGGACCCGTTCGCCATACTCATCGGAACCACATCGGGACGCTCATTGAAGTAGCTGTCCTGCAGTGAGTCCGTGCCGAGGGTCACGTTATAGGGACTGCCGCTCTGCGCGATGGCGAATGGGCTAAACTGGATGAACCAGGGCAGGGTAACGGATCCACCCAAGAAAAGGCGCTGGCGTGTGTCGAAGGTCGTGCGGCCGTAATCCGCCTGGATGTCATAGGGCACGGTGAGCGCGCTTGCCGCGCCGGAGCTGTCGCCCTTGGCAAAGTTCAGGCCGTAAAAACCGAAGAGCGAGATCCGCTTTGAGGTCTGCACGCGACCGTTGAAAAAGAGCTGATCCTGTTTGAAATACCCTTCGGAAAAGTACTGATTGGTGACCGTGTTCGGATTGCAGGTGCCCCCGTTGGGGTTGAACGGGTAGGGGCAGGAGATGTTTTGCTCGGCCAGTTCATGCACACCCTGCGAGTGAATGTAGTTCACCGAAAGCGTGCCATGGCGGCCAAGCTGCTGATCGAAGCCGCCGGCCGCTGTAACCAGGTATGGCGACCGCAACGTGGGTTCGTACTGGCCGTTAGCTTGGACATAGGTGGAGCTGCCGCCGACCGATGCTTCTGCGATGCAGTTTGCGATGCTGCTTGGGGAGCAGGCGGCCGAAGGCGCTTGATCCGAGAGCAAGATCTCGGACGTGCCGTTGTAGCGGACAGTGTTCAGGATGTAATTGGTCCCGAAGCGGTCATAAAACATGCCAAACCCGCCGCGCACCACGGTCTTCGGCGCGCTCTTGCTGCCACCGATGCCATAAGCGACGGACAGTCTCGGCGCGAAGTCATGGTGATCGCCGGGAAGGTTGTTCTGGGTTTCATACCGGAGGCCGTAGCTCAGGGTCAGGTTGGTAAGCGGCTTCCAATCATCCTCGGCGTAGAGGCCAAGGTCGGCATACGTGTAGTGGATGTTGGTGCTCTTCAATTCGCTGATCGTGAACTGCGTCGGAACGCCGGTGAGATAGCTGTTGTCGGCTGTTTCTTTGGTTGGCTCGAATGTGAGGTCCGCGTAGGTGAAACTGCCGTTGGTGTTGCCCGCCGCGTACTGGGCTTCGCGCGTGGTGCGCAGGCGTCCGCCAAAGCGAATGAAGTTCTTTTTGAGCGCAAGCGAGGTGTAGTTCTGCACCTCGAAGTGATCCTGGTGATCGGAGGTGTTTTGCACCGAAGCGCCACCGGTGGTCAACGTGCCCTGCACGGTGATAAGCGGCGCGTTGTTGAGTGGAAAGTCGGCGGTGCGGTCGCGCTCCCACTCGAAACGGGTTTCGTTGATCAGCTTGGAGCTGAAGGTCTGCGTGTCGCTGAGCTGCAACTCTTCGTTGCGTGTGGTGGAGTTGTACGCGGCCGTGGGCAGGGTGAAATCGCTGATGCCTGAGTTGAGGGCATCGTTCTGCACATACTGGAAGCG
>CAXTRU010000154.1:0-8377 GCA_964246665.1 uncultured Acidobacteriaceae bacterium | reverse complement strand
GGTCGACCATGGACGCGCCGGTCTGCTGACGGTGGAAGCGCAGGGTTTGCGTGACGATGTCGGCGACGCGAGCCAGTTCCAGTTCGGCCTGTTCGGCGAAGGCGTTGGCTTCTTCGAGGGTGCGGCTATGGCGGACGAGGTAGATGAGGTTGGTGATGGCCTCGAGCGGGTTGTTGATCTCATGCGCGATGGACGAGGCGAGTTGGCCCACCGCGGCGAGCTTTTCGGTGCGGCGCAGGGCTTCTTCGGCCAGGCGCGTTTGCGTGATGTCGCGAAAGGTGATGACGGCGCCGCGGGTTTGGCCGTCGTGCAGGATGGGCTGCGCCGAAAGCTCGGCGTAGAACATGGAGTCGTCCTTGCGAAACAGGTGATCGACGCGATTGGTGAAGGCTTCGCCTTCGCGAAAGACGTTGTAGATGATGCACTCATGGCCTGGGTAGGGCCGGCCGTCGGGGTAGTGATGGTGGACCATGGCGTGCATGTTGTGCCCGATCAGCTCAGCCGCGCGAAAGCCGAGCGCGGCGCAGGCGGAACGGTTGATGAAGGTGCAGTTCCCTTCGAGGTCGACGCCCCAGATTCCTTCTGCGGCGGAGTCCAGGACGGCCTGCCAGAGCTGGTCGGTGGGAACGGGCGGCGCAACACTGATCAACGTGCGATCTCCTGTAGCGCAAAGTACGCCTTGTGACGTTTAGCGACGGGCGAGCTCCGTTTCCGCCGGGGTGGGTAGAACGCCCGAGAGGTCTTCGTCAGATGCTTCGCCGAGGCCCCCAAAACGCCGTTCGCGGGCCTGGTAGGCGGCGATGGCTTCCAGCAGATGGGGGCCGCGGAAGTCGGGCCACAGCCGGTCGGTGACGAAGATTTCGGCGTAGGCGATCTGCCAAAGGAGGAAGTTGGAGATGCGCTGCTCCCCGGAGGTGCGGATGACGAGGTCGGGGTCGGGCATGCCGGCGGTGTACAGGCTGTTGCTGATCGCGGTCTCATCGATGCGGCTGTTGATGGCATCGTCCACGCCTTCGGCGGCCAGCATGTCTTCCACGGAGATGCCGCGCTTGGCGGCTTCGGCCAGCATGTTATGCGCGAGCGTGCGGGCGGCGTCGACGAGTTCCGAGCGGGAGCCGTAGTTGAGCGCGAGGGTCAGCGTGGTGCCTGTGTTTTTGGCGGTTTCGGCCTCGGCCCAGCGCATGGTGTCCTGCACATCGGGCGGCAGCTCGTGCGTGCGGCCGATGTAGGCCATGCGGATGTTGTTGTCCTGCATGCGCTGCAGGTTGGAGACGAGATAGCTCTTGAGCAGCTTCATCAGGAAGCTGACCTCGTGCCGGGGGCGGCGGAGGTTGTTTTCCAGCGAAAAGGCGTAGAGCGTGAGCCAGGGCAGGTCGATGCGGGAGGCGGTTTCTACCACAAATTGAACGCTTTCGGCGCCCTGCTGGTGGCCCAGGAAGCGCTTCAGGGCGCGCTTGCCGGCCCAGCGGCCGTTGCCGTCCATGATGATGGCGACGTGCTGCGGGATGCGCGTGGGATCAAGCGTGTCATAAAGGGCGCGCTCTTCGGGGGAGAGCTCGTGGGCGCGATGGGAGCGGGTATAGGGGCGAGGAGAGATGAGGTCGCGCACGACGGAGGGCTCAGCCTTAGAGGGTAGCTGATTAGGACGGAGTAGGGAATAGCTATGCCGCGGAGGGTGCCGGGGGAGGGCGACAGCAGGTTCCCCGTTCGGGGAATGACAAAGAAAAGCGATGGGAGTGGTCGCCGAAAGGCGTTAGGCGGAGGGTGTTGGGAGTAGGGAGGGGGAGGGGCCGTCGGAGTTAGGAGTAGTTTTTTGTGTGTTTGTAGTAGGGAGTAGGGATTAGCTTTGCAGCGGAGGGTGCCGGGGTTGGGGGACAGCAGGTTCCCCGTCCGGGGAATGACAAAGAAGGGCGAGTGCCAGTAGCCCCAAGTACCAGTAGCCCGAGGAGGGATAGCAGAGAGACGGGACGCGGCAACGTGTGGGGTTAAGTCGGAGGGCCGCAGGGCTCGGCTGCCCTGCGGCTGGAAGGAGATGGTTGCGAGTGTAAGTGTGAGCCCTAAACTTTGGTCCTGAACCCTGAACCCTGAACCCTGAACCCTGAACCTGACCCCTGACCCTGAACCCTGTTCCCTGTTCCCTGCCCTTACGCCGTGCGGCGGTTGCGCGTTTGGGCCATCTCGCGGACGTGGTTGAGGAAGATGCTCTTCTGTGTGCTGGTGAGGTGCGGGGCGAATTTGGCCAGCTCGGCGAGGAACGGGTCGGTGGTGAGGAGGTCGGTTTCGGCCTGGTGGCGCTTGGGCGCGTCGCGTAGCAGGGCGGAGATGTCGACCTGGAGGGCCCTGGCGAGGCGGTCCAGCGAGCTGAGCGTCGGCATGGCCTTGCCGTTTTCGATCTTGGAGATGTAGGTGCGCGGCACGTTCATGCGCGCGGCCAGCTGGCGCTGCGACAGGTTGCGGATGCGGCGCAGGTCACGGACGGCGCTGGCTACCTGCAGCGAATCGTTCTTGGGCTCTTCCGCTTCCGGCAGATCGGCAACCAGGGCGATGGCAGGCTGCATTTTGGGCTGCTCGGCGAGCAGGGACCGTTTGCAGCGGCGGCAGATGTCAGTGTTGGTGCGGAACTGTACGAGCTTGCAGTGCTCGCACTTGAGGACCTCGCGGTCCGTCGCCGTGGTGGCGGGGGCGCTAACGGCTACCAGAGTTGCTTCCATGTTGTGTGTTGCGGGCGGCTGCCAGAGCGGGCACCGCAGCACCTGTTGTCCAGAAAGAAAACAGGTGATGTGCCTACAATGCCACCGGGTACACAGAGGGTCAAGAGGTATTGCCGGAGATTCCCTCAGGCAGCCCGGAAAAAGCAGGAGGGGAACCAAGGTAGTAACAGGGCGGTGATGTGCTGGTTTAAGTGTTGGCCCCGGAAAGCGGGTTCCGCGTTGTTTGGCAGACTGGAGAAGAGAGGCCCAGGGCGAACAGGCGGCGCAGGGTCGCGACCGGGCTGCATGAGGGAGCGTGGATGGTCAAGTGCGATGTGGCGAAGGCGGAGAATTTGTTACGCGAGTGGACCGAGGGTGACTCTTTGGTAAAGCATGGGCTGGCCGTGGCGGCGTGCGTGGAAGGCTACGGGGTGCGTGAGGCGGAGCGGCAGGGCTTGGCCGGCGAGGCTGCGGCGGAGATGGCGGCGTGCTATCGCTGCGCGGGTCTGCTGCACGACATGGACTACGAGCGGCACCCTTCGACGGAGGAACACCCGTTTGTGGGTGTGAAGTTTCTGCGTGAGCAGGGGTGGCCGGAGGAGATTCTGCAGGCGATCCTGGCGCATGCGGATTACTCGGGCGTGGTGCCGGAGACGCACCTGGAGCGGGCGTTGTTTGCCTGCGATGAGTTGGCGGGATTCCTGACGGCGTGTGCGTTGGTGAAGCCGTCGAAGTCGATTGCGGATGTGGAGGTTGCGGGCGTCCGTAAGAAGATGAAGGACAAGGCGTTTGCGCGGGCAGTGAAGCGGGAAGACATGGTGCGCGGGGCGGAGTTGCTTGGGCTGCCGATCGAGGAGCACATCGGGAACTGTTTGGTGGCGATGCAGGCGAGGGCGGGGGAGTTAGGGTTGTAGAGGAGTTAGGAGTTAGGAGTTAGGAGTGAGGAGTAAGGAGTTAGGCGTTAAGCATTGAGATCTGAGAGCTAAGAGCTGAGAGCTAAGAGCTAAGAGCTAAAAGCTAGGGAGCGGGGGCGGCGTGCAGGAGTGGACGAATCGGTTTGCGTTGGCGGCGTTAGTGGGCTTTTTCGCGGGCCTGTTTGCGTTGCCGGTGGCTTGTGGTGGATTTGTGCTGGTGAATGAGCACCGGTATGGCGATGTGCAGAGTGGCGGGCCGGCCGCAGTGTTGGGTGGCATGGGCGTGGGTTTGCTTGTGGGGATTGGGGTTATGGTTTTGGTGATGCGGAAGACGCGGCCACGGTAAGGCGGGCAAACAGCAGGTTCCCCGTGCGGGGAATGACAAGCAAAGAAGCAACGGCCTCTGCAAACCTTAAAAAGCAACGGCCTCTGCAAGCCTATGGCGCATGGCAGCTGTGCAGCACGAGTAGCCAAAGCGTGGACAGGATGACCGAACCGATGATGCCGACCGTGAGCAACGGGGCCTTGGTGGTTCCGGGCAGGGGGCTGTCGGCATGCTGGCTGCGGTGGGGTTCGTCGGGGTTGTAGCGGATGGGGAACAGGGTGCCCTGCGGGATGGGCTTTTCGGCGTAGAGGTCGGCGGTGTGCAGCTGGTCTTTGACCCAGTAGTTATAGGTGATGTGGAAGTGTTTGGACGACGGCAGGCCAAAGGCCAGGGCGCGGCCGACGCGCATCTCGTAGGTGCATGACAGCACGGTGGCGAGCGCTTCAGGCCATTCGGTTGGGCCGTTTCTGGGGTCGGTCATGCGTGCGCGGCGGTGCGCTTCTCGACGATGGACGAGGAGGTGCAGGTGCGGACGGTGTGGTGCGCGAAAAGCTCGCGGGTGTGCGCGACCGAGCCTTGCGTATTGCCGGAGGCGGGTAGGTCGACGGACCGGGTGAGGTCTTCAACGACCACGGGTTCAAAGCCGAGGCGGTGTGCGTCCAGCGCGCTGAACCCGACGCAGAAGTCAAAGGCGAGCCCGACAAAGAAGAGGCGGTGCAGCTCGCGCTCGCGCAGGTAGCCGGCCAGGCCGGTGCGGCTATGCTTATCGTTTTCGACAAAGGCGCTGTAGCTGTCGATGTCCTTGCGAAAGCCCTTGCGCAGCAGCATCTCGGCATGCGGGATGTGGAGTTTGGGGGTGATTTCGGCGCCCGGGGTGCCTTGCAGACAGTGGTCGGGCCAGAGGGTTTGCGTGCCGTAGGAGGCTTCGACGGTATCAGTGAAGGGACGCCGGCCGTGGGTGCTGGCAAAGCTGATGTGTTGCGCGGGATGCCAGTCGGCGGTGAGCAGGACGTGGTCGAAGCGGGCGGCCAGGGCGTTGATGCCGGGGATGATGTGATCTCCTTCGGCCACGGCGAGGGGCCCACCGGGGAGGAAGTCGGTTTGCATGTCGATGACGAGGAGGGCGTCGGTGGAGCGAAGCGTCAGCATTGCACGGGGTTCCTGGGCGTCCGGGTACGACCGCTATCCTAGACTGCTTGTATGACGCATGGGGAGTTGGAGATGACGCAGGCCGCGGAACCGGGCGAAGCACCGGGCCTGGCACCGGCCTTGGCGCAGGTGCTGGCGCAGGGTTACGCCGAGGCGCGGGTGCGGGTGCGCTATGCGGAGACCGACCAGATGGGCGTGGTGTATCACGCGAATTACCTGGTGTGGTTTGAGGTTGGGCGGGTCGAGTTCATTCGGCAGATCGGGCTGGACTACAAGCGCATGGAGCAGGACGAAGGTGCGCTGATCGCGGTGATCGAGGTGAAGGCGCGGTACAAGGCGCCGGCGCGCTATGACGATGAGCTTGCCGTGAGAACGCGTCTGAACGACGTGCGGGGCGGGATCGTGCGGTTTGGGTATGAGGTGGTGCGGGTCGCCGATGACGTGGTGCTGTGTGAGGGTGAGACCGTGCACATGGTGGTGGGGCGGGACATGAAGCGGCGGGGGATGCCGGCGCGGTATGCGGAGCTGTTTGCGCGGGTACTGGGGCGAGAGTGGTCCAGGGCTCGGCAGGCTCACATGCGATGAGGAGTAGGTAAGTGCCGTTCAAGGTCGCTGCGGTCATAGAGAATGCGGGCGACATCGATATTCTCTGCGCCCACACGGTAAAGAATTAGGTGCCGTGGGCGTTTCACTTGCTCCGGTGAGCGTTTCCGACTCGAGGAGAGGTGGTACGTGCGGACCGATACTCCTAAAGCAGGGTAGGAGTGGCTACCTGGTCGAAACGGATCTTCTTCGAGATCGCGAAATGCCTGGTCAAGCAGAGCGCCATAGCGGATCGCAGCAGCAGAGCCGAACTTGCGTCGGCTCCATTGCAGCACCTTGCGCAGGTCCTGTTGAGCTGCCAGCGAGAGTTTCAGCCGGCGTTGACCATCGGCTTCAGTCACCCGCCTGCTCTTTGATCACGTCCTGCAGAGTATGGTCGATAAATATCGACAGGTCGTCCAGGGACTCGAACTCAATTCCTTCACCCCGATCCAGGGAGGCAAAAGCCTCTTCAGAGGCGCTACGAAGCCATGCCACACGGGCATTATCTTCCGCTTCGCGCTGCTCGAGTAAGCGCAGGCCCTCGCGGACAACTTCGCTCGCGTTGCTAAAGCGACCGGAGGTGACGCCAGCTTCGATGAATTGATCGAAGTGGGAGGTGAGGTTTACGTTGCGGGTGGGCATGGGCTTTGCCTCCGTGGTCAGGATAGTGGGCTTGGCAAACTTTGCCAAGAAGGTTGTGCGCGCCTTTTAAACGCGACTTCCCTTCGAGCATGGCAGTAAAGTAGGCAACGGCGTGGTCAAAGGTTAACGGCTAGTTGCGGCTTTTTCCCAGGCTTTGGCGTATTTCCAGCTGGTGTAGACGGCGTGGTAGCTGTGCAGCAGCAGGCCTTCGCGGCCGTCGAGCAGGCCGAGGCGGAAGAGGTAGTTCCACAGGAACATCAGGTATGGGATCAGGAAGACGTTGGCGAAAAAGGCAGGGAAGGAGCGGCTGATGCGGCCCTTGTTGACCAGCAGTTGCGCGCCGAGATCGCTGTAGCGGTCCATGTGCTCGATGTACTCGTGCAGCGTGGGGTAGGCGTGGTGGATGAGGTCGTAGTCGAGGGTTTGCGCGGCACCGTCGAAGGCGATGGTCTCGTGGACGGGGCGCTCTTCGAAGGCCGGCCTTTGCGCAAAGGTCGCCGAGGTGCGGCGGAAGAGCCGGAGCTTGGGGTCGGGGTAGAAGCCGCCGCGCTTGATCCAGCGGCCGAGGAACAGGTTGCGGCGGTTTAGCGCAAAGGCGTCGATGGGTGGGTCAGAGGGCAGAAGAGTCTGGATCTGGCGCTGGAGCTCAGGGGAGAGTTCTTCGTCGGCGTCGAGGGAGAGGACCCAGGTGCCGCGGCATTGGGCGATGGCGAAGTTTTTCTGCGCGGCGAAGCCCTGCCATGGGTGGGTGAGGACGGTGGCGTTGAATGAGTGCGCGATTTCGACGGTGCTGTCGGTGGAGCCGGAGTCGACGACGATGAGTTCATCGGCCCAGCGCACAGAGGCGAGGGTGCGGGCGAGGTTGCGCTCCTCGTTGAGGGTGATGATGGCGACGGAGAGGAGGGGCGGCTTGCCGCCAGGGGTGCCGGCGACCTTCGCCGCATCAACCGCAGGTCTCTCCACTTCGCTTTGCTCCGGTCGAGATGACACGTTGTCTTGAGGGGACGGGATGGAACGTTAGCTGAGGGTGAGGCCGGAGTCACCGAGCTGTTCGCGCACGAGGCGTTCGGTGAGCGTCTTCATGTCTTCGCCGGTCTTGGGAAGCGAAAAGACGTTTTTGGCTTCGTTCCACTCGAGCTTGAAGCTGGTGGACTGGGCGGAGATCCAGACCTGGCGCACGGGGGTGTTGGGGCTGAAGACGAAGCGGTGGCCATCGTCGAAGTTGATGTTGAGGACGCCGTTCTTTTCTTCGGACTCGAACTCGGCGCCCTGGTCTTCGGCGCGGATCAGGGACTGCTTCAGGGACTCAAGCGCGCGGTCGGATTCGCGGCGAAATGTGGCTTCGTCGAGCGGCCTGATCATGGGTTTGAGTGTACTACCGAATGCGCAGGGCTGGCGGAACACTGGGCATCAGTAAGGAGAGCGTATGGCGAGCATGCCTTTGGTACCACCGGAACTGCCGGAAGAAGGACAGGACTTAAGCGACGATCAGTGGTGGGCGCTGTTCGACTACCTTCGCCGAGCACATCCAACAGACTCATCCAAGTATGGCGGGCCAGTGGAGTTTGTCCGCCGGCTTCGTGAAGATGACGATCCTTTTCGGTGCTGATCTACATCGACACAAACATCTGGATTTACGCGGTAGAGGATGATCCCGTCTTCGGCGAGTTAGCGCGGTCGGTGTTGTCGACGGCGAGAGCACGCGGACATCGCCTTGCCGGAAGTCTTTTTGTCCTTGGTGAACTTCTTGTTTTGTCCAGGCACGAGGCGAACGAGTTTGCTGCGGCAGCTTACCGAAGACTGTTCGAATCGCGGCAGGTCATATTGCTCCCTTATGCTGCCGAAGCGATGAAGACCTACGTGGTTTTGCGTTCTTCCCAACGAGCGAAGCCGATGGATGCGCTCCATCTTGCCACTGCGGCGCATGCCGGCGTTGACCTGTTCCTGACAGAAGACGTGAAGCTGCTCTCAAGAAAGGTGCCGGGAGTCGCAAGAATCATGAACCTGTCTGAAGCTCGGGCAGCGCTGTAGCTGCTTATAGCTTGCTATTAGCGAGGGTGGATGTAATAGAC
>CAXTRU010000153.1:0-8388 GCA_964246665.1 uncultured Acidobacteriaceae bacterium | reverse complement strand
CCCGGTGCCCACCTCTTCCTAAGCCGAAATTCAAACGTACACCGTTCGCCCTTTTGAAGTAGCAAACTTCCCGAAGCCCTCAAAGACGAATGGGCGATCCGCTCTAGCTCAAATCCTGTGGAGTTCAGAGGGGGAAGAGCACGGCTTCACCCGTGCCATAAACCGCTGCGCTAAATCCCTTTCTGTACTCTGCCAAGCCAAAGAGCGTAGCGGAACGATAGGTTGGTGTCGGCAATACCGCCCATGACGGCGAAGCGCATCTACGCGGCATGGCTTTTGTGTACTTGCTGCTCAGCCCGAAGCATCGGGCCGTCAAGATCGGGCTCAGCATCGACCTGCAGCTCTGCCATCCAGCTTCCCCGCGCTCACGCCATCGATCTCGACCAGAGCTTTGCCGTTGAATTCTCGACAACTCCGCCTCAAAGCTTGAGCGCCTTCTTCACTAGCTCTTTCGTTCCGATCAGAAAGGTATGCCACCCGGAGAAGGAAGCAGCGAGTGGTTCCATGCGGAATCCTTCCGGAGATCTTGGTCTTTTTGGAGCAGCGTCGGGTTCGCCTCAGGATGAAGCAAGTCCGTCCCCTTTCATCTAAGGACCTCCAGGACGTACAACAGGCTCGGACCGTACGGGGGCGAGAATCGGAACGGAAGCGAGACCGCACACCTGCTCAAGCAGTAACAACGTGCTGCGCGCTATGCCGAAGCACTTGCCAAAGCGACGGAACGGAACGCCGTCGTCCTTCCCTGGATTCGCACAAAGTCTGACGAACTACGGTCGGCTGAAGTCTTTGTCGGGCTACTCTCACCCGACCCGGCCGAACAGTACAGGGGTGGCTACCTTACCTGCAAGGTCCCGGCAGTCTCGACGCAGCCAGGGAGTTGGTTTCCAGAAAACAACACTTGAGGACGTCTGTGGTCATTCCATGGTTTTCAGCGGCAGCAGTGGTCATTCAGAGAGGGGTAAAGAGATCTGTCGCGTTACCACGTTAACATGCCGTAAACAGCCATCAGGCACTCTGGGGTCAGTACCACTAGGTGTCTTTATGTTGCACAAACTATCTGCTGGCTCTGCAACGAGCCGTCCCCACCTCACCCCGGACCGCCAAAATACACTGCACCTCGCCACACCCGCAAGCCGGCCCGTGACTCCGGTCCCGCACTGGGACCTTGTCCAGATCCTCTCCCGGCGTTGTTCTTCGTTTTGTTCTGAGGCTGCCGTGCTGGTGCTTGTGTTTGGCCTGCTGGATTACTTCATGCTGAAGGGCCACATCGAGCTTGGCTGGATTGTTGGGGCCTTGCTGATCTCGGTATCTCTCCTCGCGCTCAGCATCCTCATCGAGCTTAGGGCCCAGCGCTGGATGAAGGCACATCCCTAGCGTTCCTGGCGAAGACCAGAAGGAAGAGCACGAGTAGTGACGTTTGCTTCTCTTGCAATTGATCCCTTGCCATCCATGCCTGGCGCGCCATGGATGGTGAGGCGAGGAAAACCTGTCTGCACCCGAAAGTGGCCACTGGAAGCGGCGAAGCCTACGCGCTCCCTGCAGGCCAGGTGCGTCGGCAGGCTATCTGGACGTTTCGCTCATTTTCTAACATCGAGGATGAGGCGTCTACGGCGACTCGGGTTTAGTGCCTTGGCAGAAGTGCCTCGGGAGCGTCCGTGAGGGCTGGGAGCGTCGCGTTCAAGCAGATGCAGACCGACGTGCCCCATCCTGACCCGGCACAGTCTGCGGAACCACCAAGCTATTGGAAGAGGATCGGGCCGGCGTAGGGGTAGGCTGATGATTGCGGCTGAAGAAGAAGAACAAAATCGCCGCAATCAGAAAGATTGCGATAAACAGGCACATGCCAAAGGCGAAACGGTTGAAATTGCCCCGCTTGAAGGGATCGCCTGGTTGCAACGGGTTCGCTGGATCGTCGAGCTTTTGTGGAACGAGGTTCGCCATGATGTGCTCCTGCCCGTAGGAGTGGACAACGCCGCCACGGGTTTGAAGGTGATGCGAAAAAAGACACAGGGTCTCTTCCCATCAACAGTTGACTACGGCTGGTACGCCTATTTCAAAGCGTAGAGATGGCCCCAGGCTTTGGCGGCGTTTTCCGAAGTGAGCATGGGAGCTCGCAGCGTTCTTATCGGATAGGCTCGTCAAGCTATAAGCGTTCCGTTCGCTTGGAGTAGTCAGAAGATCGTGTGCTGGGTGGCAAGACCCAGTGGAGCAGCAGGCAAGCCCACGGCTAGGCGACCAAATCTGGGATCAACAATGCCAGCAGACTCCAGCTCTGATTAGGATTTATCCTTCACTAAACCTTCGCCAATCCCATCGCTGGTAGGCCTGAGTACCTGTTCAGTCTCGCGACGATCCTCTAGATCCTCTGATTCATTAAGGTTGCCTTGCCGTTCTGCGACGCTTTGTGGACGAGCGCCTGTTTCCATGCCGGCTGCTCCGCGCGCGAGCGAAGGCGTTCCCGCGTCCTGAGTTTGCGAACCGGTTGCTTCCTTACCGCTTTCCACCGCCCGACTGTCTGCCATCGCATGCCCTCCGAAGTCCGACCTGCGGACCACGACGTGTGATGCGGCTGGGCGGGTCCGCGGCTTCAGCAAGTGCTTCCGGACGTCAAGCAACTCCGTGCAAGTCACGCGCAACCTGAATGGCGGAATTTGTACTCTATGTAGCTGGCGCAAAGGAAGCACCGGCCCGCTTCACAAACTCAAAACGTTGCTAGGAGACATTATGGGTCACGGCGTTATCGCTTGGATCATTATCGGCATCATCGCAGGCTGGCTGACAGGCAAGATCATGAAGGGTTCCGGCTTCGGTGTGGTCATGGACATCGTCGTCGGGCTCATCGGCGCATTGATTGGGGGTTTTATCATGACCCACATCTTCGGCGCAGCTAGCTCGGGCGGACTGATTTATTCCATCTTCGTGGCAGTGATCGGAGCGGTGCTCCTGACCTTTCTGCTCCGTCTGATTACGGGAAACCGATCGAGCAACTTATAACCAAAGCAGCCAAGGGTTGGCATGGCCTGCCCTTTGGCTGCACTTGAGCTCCGCTATGACGTCCGGGACTGCTGTTCCTGAAGGGCACGCCGCCGCATCAGCAGAAGGCTGGCGCCCGAGAGCCCGGTTCCGAGCAGAAGAAGGCTTGAGGGCTCCGGCGTCACTGCCGAGGTTTTGACGATAAAGCTCTGCGGTGTGCCTGCCGTCCAGCTGGCCTGGGCCTGCTGTGTCGTTACCGGGGCGAGAATGGTGTACTGATTGAGAAAGCTGTTCGGCAGGCCAGAGACCGCGTTTGCGGCCATGTTGACCAAGCCCAGGGCCGTCGCATCGAGGCCGGTATTGCCGCCCACGCCGGGATCAAGGATGTCCCACACGGCAAATTGAATATCAGAGTTCGTGTACTTGCCGGACCCGACTTGCGAGAAAAGCCAGGCATCTTCCTTCAGCTGTGTCGACGAGGAAGTCGAGATCGCTTGTCCTGTGACCTGCCATGTCTCACCCTGGGTGATCTCATCCAGGTAGTTGATGCACATCATGGGGATAGTCTGGGCAGACTTGTCGAAGCTTAAGTTGTACGGATACACGTAGACGCCGTCAACCAGTTGATTGCTGGTGCCGATCAGGCTCAAGGTATCGGCGTAGCTGGCGCGGCAGGCAAAGGCCGCGATGCAAGTAAAGATTGCGAGTGACAAAGACTTCAAGCGCATCATGTTCTCCTGTAAAACCTACGCCCCACATCGCTGTGGTGCCCATGGAAGGGTGGATCTGAAGTTCAGGAGCTTGGCACTCTTTATGGAACTTCCGAAAGTTTCCGTCTAAGCTGGCGCGCCCTGCACCAACGCCGTGCTGTTACCTGGTTATGCTTCGTGGGACTCGTTTGCGGCTACGCACAGTGCGTGTGGTTCGCCCGTGTCTTGTTTTGCCGCTTCGAGTACGTCTTCAACTTACAGCTTGAGCCCGGGAAATCGCTCCCACAAGTTGGTAACTCAGTGACGATTTCTAGTAAGTCGCTTTTGTACCGGTACCAAGGTGTGATTGGCGGTCGACGCCGATATGGCGCCAAGCCCGTCGTGGCCCAAGCTAGCGAAATGCCTCCGCACTCGCCCGATCGTGCAGAAATGGGACAGCCTGACGACTCCAGACGAGCGTTCCCGTCTTATGCTTGAGGTGACACAAGGAGTTCGTTTGCGCATCAACCGTATCCCTACATTCCACACTGGTTGCCTGCTGTTTTGTCTCGCCCTATCGTGGGTTGGCGCTGCGGCCGCTCAAAGTGTCGCGACCGCCAGCCGCAGCTTTGTGCCGTCCGCGTTCGCCGGCATCACGGGCACGTACACCGGGCTGTACAGCGGGCGCAACCTGGGGCTCACTGCGGGCCTTGATCTGGGATTTCACCCGTTCTTCGGGCTGCTGCCTTCCATTGAGGTTCGGGGAACTTACCCCATCGACAACGGCGGAGTGGTCGGGGAAGAGCACGCCGAAGGCGGCTTGCGGCTGCAAAAGCGCCTCGGGCCGGCCCGCCCGTATGTGGATTTTCTTTTTGGCCGCGGTGAGCTGAATTACCAGAACGGCGGCCTGGCCGTTCCTAGACAGGCGTTTCGCTACCTTCAGACGACCAGCAACGTCATCTCGCCAGGGCTTGGCGTGGAGTTGGATGTAAACCCGAAGTTTGCGCTCCTGCTGGATGGCCAATACCAGGTCTGGAGCATCCCGTTCGACCCATCTGGCCTGACAACAAACACCGGTCACATTGAATCTCTGTCCGGCACGCTTGGCGTGGTGTACCGCTTCAACTGGCTGCAGCACGGTCATCCCGCGCCCTAACGCTCGGGGCAGCGGGCTTAGTACTGCGTCACGGAAGTCGGGTGCCGGTGCAACCACCAGCACGGGCCGGCGCCGGCTTCCGGCAGCAACGAGCGGCTGCAATTGACCGTCATCGTCTGCTGGGAGTACACCTCAAAACGATTGCCCTTCAGCGTGGCTGCCTCGGTGTCCGTGACCTCGGCCGAGCCCATGCCTTGTCCCATGGCCTGACGTACCCGCCAGATTGCCCAATCCAGTGGATACGCGAGCAGGAGCACGGTCAGCAGGATGCCGGCAATTTGCCGTAGCTTACGGCGCAGCGGGGTCGGGTTGCGAGAGCGCATTGTTATGCAGTGTAGCCAAGGCCGGGGACGGCAACGGCTCCCTACAGATTGAAGAGCTCGCGCAGACGCTTGGTTTGCGAGCGACTGACGGGGATTTCGGTGGCTTTCCGGTCATCCATGCGGAGCTTGTAGGTGGATTTGAACCAGGGCATCACTTCGCGGATGTGCTGGATGTTGACCAGGTAGGAGCGGTGGGCCCGCCAAAACTGCCCGGGGTCGAGCTGATCGGCGAGCTCCTCCAGCGTGCGTACATTGGAGTCTCCTTCGAGCGTCTTGGTGACCACCGAGATCCGGCCCTCCTCGATCGAGGCGAAACACACGTCCTTTTGGTCGACCAGGAGAAGACGCTCGCCGAGCCGGACGACGACGCGGCCGGTTCGGGCGGGTACGCTCGCGGCAATGCTGCCCCCGCCCAAAGCCTGCTCTTCCACCATGCGCAGCAGCGTGTCCAGCTTGGCTTGCGCGACCTCCCATAGGCGTGTTCCGGTGAAGTTGCGCCCCAGTTCCTCCAACGGGGGCTGGGTCGCACGCGCCGGCATCGCAAAGGCGTGCACCTTGGGCAGGGAAGCGGGGTCCGCTGCAACGGCTGCGAGGTCCGGCCGGGGCGTCTCGTGCACCGCGTCATCTTCCGTGTCGCGAACGCGGGAACGCAGCTTGTCCAACGTTTTGCCCAAGCGTTTGCTGTCGAAGGGCTTTAAAAGGTAATCGACGGCGTTGACCTCAAACGCCTTCACGGCGTATTGGTCAAACGCGGTGGCGAACACAACCTGCGGCAGCGGCGTATGGCGATCCGCGGCGAGCAGCTTGCGCAGCACGGCGAAGCCATCCAGGCCGGGCATGCGCACGTCCAGAAAGACGACATCAGGCTTGTGGGTTCGGATCAGGTCGACGGCTTCGATGCCGTTCGCGCCCTGCGCCACGACCGACACGCCACCGGCACGCTCCAGCAGGTAAGTCAGCTCTTCGCGCGCGAGCGGCTCATCATCAACAATCAGGGCGGTCAGGGGGGCGGATGCCATACAAAGCTGCTCCTTTGCATCCTAACGCGGGCATCCTAACGCGGGCGCAAGCGCTTAATCGCTGTAGGCGCGCAACCGCCCAGGGGCGCCGTCCTCAGCCAGATCATGCCCACACGTGGTGCAGAACACGTCGGTGATCTTCACTCCGCGATGGCAGATGCCACACACCGGCGCCATCTGAAACTGGCATTGCGGGCAGAAGTGCACGGATCCGGCGATCGGGGTTGCGCAGTTAGGGCAGCGCGACAGGACTGGCTGTCGCAGCAAGAAATACACCACCGCGCCAATGCCGCCGGGCAGCACGATGCAGACCAGCATCCACAAACCGGCGGACATGCCACGCCGCTTCACATCACGGCTGACGTAGCCCAGCAAGAGCGCGTAGCTGGCGATCAACTGACCCCAGGCGTAGCCCATCATCAACCGCAGGGGCAGCAGCTCATGCTTGTGGTGGGGCATGATGCCGTGGAAGACATACTGCGTGCCGGCGAATAGGGCAAAAGCCAGTACCATCGACCAGCGCGGGATCATATGCAGTTCGTCATCGCCGCTGGTGCTATCCACCTGACGGCTGGTCCACCACGAGGTCATAGCGCTTGCTCTCCCCCGTTCTGGCGGCTGCGGCTGCGCCGAATCCAAAGCATCCCAAGCACGACCACGGTAACCGGCAGCGGCCATAACAACAGAAGAAACACTTGATCACTTGCGTCAGGGACACCTGTGGGCGTCAGATCATAGCCGGCCATCACCGCCCACACGGCGTAGCCGATCACGGCAAGGAGGCCTGAGGAGATCATCAGCGGGGCCCACAAGCTCCGCGACCGCTTTTTCTGCTCCCGCATGGTGAGTGCCTGGTCGCGGATGACGCGATGGGTCCGGTTCACCACATGCGCGCGCGCGGCCCCGGCGTCGGCGACGCGCGCACTGGAGGTGCGGAGATGGTCGCGGCGAGCGTTCATGGGCGCACGTCCGTTCCCTTGGGCCGGGCCCGCAAGGTCAGCAGGGCAGGCTTCAACGCGGCAAGGCCACGATACAGCCGCGACTTCACCGTGGACAGCGGCGCGCAGGTCAGCGTAGCAATCTGGTCCAGCGACATCTCTTCATGGAAGCGAAGGGTCAGCACTTCGCGATAATTGGGCTCAAGGGTCTGCAGAACCACCGCAAGCTCCGCGGCGTTCTCTTTGAACTCGTAGCGATCCAGCGGCGAGGGACTTTCTTCGGCGATCTCAAACGGGCGCTCATCTTCGCCACCTTCGCGCATCTCGTCCAGGGACGCCATGGTCCGCTTGCGGGATAGATCGATGACCAGGTTGCGCGCGATGGTGAAGATCCAGGTGTCGAAGCGCGCTTTGCCGTTGTACTGCGAGCCGCGACGAAGCACCCGGATCCAGACCTCCTGGAAGAGGTCTTCGGCGACTTCGCGCTTGCCCGTGAGGAACATCAGGTAGCGCATCAGGCGGTGCTGGTACGTCTCAATCAGCGTATCGAGCAACTCGGGATCCTGACGCTTCAGCCCACGCGCGATGGCCGCGTTTTCGGCCTCAACGGCCCGTGCAGCTTCCGCGGTAAGTGCCCTGGAGGTGTTCACATTGCTTTGGACGGCAGGTCGCAAAAGAAAGTCTCGCAAAAGCAGGTTTTTCAGCCAGCTTCAGTGTATGCCCCTGGCAGCCTGAGCCCAAAGCGCTGTCTCAAAACGCGGCAACGATCCGGCAGCCCGGTAAACTGGATGGATGGACGTGCTGTACGGGCTGCATCCCGTGAATGAGGCGCTGCGTGCCCGGCCCGGCGAGCTGGACCACCTCAGCGTGGCCCGTGAGCGTGAGGCCCGCCGTGACCCCCGCCTGGAAAAGCTGCTGGAACTCTGCCGCACTGCGGGCGTCCGCGTCGAGGCCGAGCCGCGCGAGCAACTGACCCGCTACGCCCGCACGGATCAGCATCAGGGCGTGGTCGCCTTTGTGCGCGAGCGCAGCTTTCTGGCCCTGGAAGACCTGCTGGCCACGCCCCCGGGTGCCAGCGGAAAACGTTTCTTCCTGGCGCTGGACGGCGTGGAAGATCCCCACAACCTCGGCGCATTGCTGCGCTCGGCCGATGGTGCCGGCGTCAATGGCATCCTCCTTCCGGTGCGCCGCTCGGCCCCCCTAAGCGCCGTGGTCGCGAAGACCTCCGCCGGCGCCAGCGAGCATGCGCGCATCGCTCGCGTCACGAATCTGACCCGCGCGCTGGAAGCC
>CAXTRU010000152.1:3432-8410 GCA_964246665.1 uncultured Acidobacteriaceae bacterium | reverse complement strand
CCCTCACGCGCCCACCTAACCAGCGATAATCCTCAAAGGGACCTCCGCCACACGCCTTGAAGAGTTGGATCGACATCTCCGCCGCCGCCCTCCGCGCCAACTATGCCGCTCTGCAGGTAGCCGCCGGGCCTGATTTCCAGCTCCTGTGTGTGGTGAAGGCCGACGCCTACGGCCACAGCGCCGCCCTGTGCGCCCCGATGCTGGTGGACGGCGGCGCCCGCTGGCTCGGCGTCGCCGACCTGGAAGAAGGCATCCGCGTCCGCAACGCGCTGCTGCACGCCGGGCTCGTCGATATACCCGTCCACATCCTCGTCATGTGCGGCTTTGAGCCCGATGACGCCCCTGGCCTCGTCGAACACCAACTCACCCCCGTCGTCTGGACGCCTGCGCACATCCACGCGCTCGAGCGGGCCGCAGCCCCGCTCAATCAGCGCGTCGCGGTGCACCTCGAGCTCGACACCGGCATGGCCCGCCAGGGAGCCACCCCCGGCCCCGAACTCGCCGCGCTGCTCAGCGCTCTGCGGGCCGCCCCGCACGTCCGCGCGGAAGGCGTCTTCAGCCACCTCAGCTCGTCCGAGGTCGCCGGCTCCCGCGAAACCACCAGGCAGCTCGCCCGCTTCGCCCCGGCGCTCAACCAGCTCAGCGACCCCGACCTGCTGCTGCCCGAATATCTCCACCTCGGCAACAGCTCCGCAGTCGACGAAGGCTCCACGCTGGACTGGGTCCGCGACTTCGCCCTCACCGACCTCAGTGCCACGCCGCTCCTACGCCCCGGCCTCGCGCTCTATGGCTACACCCTGCCGCTCACAGGCACCCCGCACGCCGATCCCCGCCTCGCGCCACAACTCACGCCGGTCGCCACCTGGAAGACCCACATCATCGGCTTCCGCGATCTCCTGCCCGGCGACACCGTCGGCTACGGCGCCACCTTCACCGCCACCGACCCCCTCCGCGTCGCCCTGCTGCCCACCGGCTACGCCGACGGCTTCCGTCGCGAAGCCTCCAGCGGCCTAGGCAACGGCTGGGTGATGATCCACGGCCAGCGCGCCCCGGTGCTCGGCCGCGTCAGCATGAATCTCACGGTTGTAGACATCACCACGCATACGCCGCAACCCGGTCTCGGCGACGAAGCGACGCTGCTCGGACCCGGCGTCACAGCCCACGACCACGCCGCCTGGGCGGACACCATCCCCTACGAGATCCTGTGCGGCATGCGCGGCCATCGCCGCCTGGTTTAAGCGCCTCGCAGCTTACGCCGAGGCAGCTTCCCGCTTCAGCGATTGCATATCGATCACATACCGGAACCGGACCTCGCCGTCTTCGACCTTCTTGTAGGCGTCGTTGATGTCTTGCATCGCAATCATCTCCACGTCCGGCGTGATGCCGTGTTCCGCACAGAAATCCAGCACCTCCTGCGTTTCCCGGATGCCGCCGATCAGGGAGCCGCCGACGGAGTTGCGGTGCGCCGCCATCTCCATGTTGTTGAATGGCTCCAGCTTTTCAAGCGCGCCCACAATCACCAGCGACGCGTTGCGTTTTAACAGCGGAACGAACGGGGAAAGATCGCTCTTCTCCGGGATCGTGCTGAGGATGAAGTCAAAGCTCGCTTTGTGCTGCTTTACGGCATCGGCATCGCCGGCCAGCACGCCCGTGGCGCCCAGGCGCGATGCCTCGGCCAGCTTTGCTTTCTCGCGGGTAAACACCACTACTTCTGCGCCCAATGCCTTGGCCAGCTTGATCGCGATGTCGCCCAGGCCGCCGAAGCCCAGGATGCCCACCTTGCTGCCTGCCTTCACGCCCCAGTGCCGCATCGGCGAAAACGTGGTCACGCCCGCGCACAGAATCGGCGCCACCTTCTCCACCGGCAAGGACGCAGGGATCTTCAACACAAAGTCTTCGGGCACAACCACGCTGTTGGAGTAGCCTCCAAAGGTGTTGTCGCGGCCGTACATATTCGTTCCCGTCGGCGCCTTTTTGGCCGGAACCATCGGCCCGTTGTAGGTTGCCAGCCAGCTGTTCGGGCCTTCGCAGTAGTTTTCTTCACCCGCCTTGCAGGGCTCGCACTGCCGGCAGCTATCGATCATGCAGCCGACGCCTACCAGGTCGCCTACCTTGTGCCGGGTCACCTCGCTGCCCGCCGTCCTGACGCGCCCCACGATCTCATGTCCGGGCATGCACGGGTACACCGTGTTGCCCCACTCGTTCTTTACCTGGTGAACATCCGAGTGGCACACCCCGCAGTAGAGCACCTCGATCTCGACTTCATGCGGCTTAGGATCTTCGCGCTCAAAAGCATGCGGCTTCAGGCTGGTAAAACTATGGTTGGCGGCATATCCGAAGGCTTTGATCATGGCGCTGCGTGGCTCCTCGCGTATGGGATGCGCATGCGCCCGGACGGGTCCACCTGCAGAGCGCAGGGTGAAGCCGGTGTGTGCGCAGGACGCTCTTACAGGAAGCACGCACGCAACCCCAACCGCGATCACCGTCCCAGCCGAAGTCTGGATACCACGCTCCATACCTCGATGCCCCGATCCATCACCCAACTCAACGCCATCGGCTTCGCGCTCGCCGCCTACACCTTCTGGGTGCTTGCCGATACCTGCCTCAAGGTCGCCGGCACGTCACGCCTGTCTGCGTTCGAGGTGCTCGCCGTCGTCGGCCTGGCCGAGATCGTGATGCTGTTGGCCTACGCTCTCCTGCGCCGTGACCTGCGCGGCCTGCTCCCGCGCCACCCCCGCAAGCAGGTCCTGCGTTCCTGCCTCGATATCGGCAACAATCTTTGCGTCGTCGTCGCGCTCCGCCACATCCCGCTGGCGTTGTTTTACATCCTGGTCTTCGCGGCGCCCATCGTCACCGTGCTGCTCGCCGCCGCTTTCCTTGACGAGCCGCTTGATCTCCGCCGTGGCCTGGCCGTCCTGGCCGGTTTTTGCGGCGTCGTGATCGCCGTGCATCCTTCCCGCACCGGCTGGCACCCGGGCTATGCCGTCGGCTATCTGGCGTGTCTTGCCTGCGTGCTGTGCTTCAGCACCAACATCGTGTGGTCCCGCGTCCTCGCCCAGGACGAGACCACGCAAAGCATGATCTTCACCTCCGGCGTGGTTACCTTCCTCGTCTGCGCCGCGCTCTCGCTGCACCACCCGCAGCCCGTCCCCGCCAGCCTGGCCGGCATCCTGTCCGGCACCGCGCTCTTCGGCATCGGCGGCAGCATTTGCTTTCTCCTCGCGCTCCGCCACACCACCACGGCCAATGTCGTCCAATACCACTACAGCCAACTCGTCACCGGTGCCGCGCTTGCCTTTGCCATCTGGCGAGAACGCCCCACGCTCTCCATGTGGCTAGGCGCCGCGCTCATCGCCGCCGCGGGTTCCTACACCGCCTCGCTTTCCCGTGCGAGCAGGGCAGCCGAAGAGCCGATCCACCCATCTGTGGCGTGACGACGCCCGGGCACAACGCTAGCCCGTTGGCGTTTCCAGCATTGGCATTCTTGATGCAACAGCAACGTTGGCCTGCCACCTTCCGGTTCGTGCCTCGATACACTCAGCCACAAAGATGGTGTGGGGGTAAGCATGGGACTGCGCTGGGGTGCGCTGGGGTTCAGCACGGTGGTACTTGCAGGGTCTGTTTCGGCTCAGGCGTGGCAGCCCTCTCCAGGGCACACGCAAATGCGGATCTGGCCAGGAAAGGTGCCGGACGCCCGCCCGGCGACTGGGCCGGAGGTCGCCGTCGTCTCGGACAAGAGCTCTCTTGTCGCAGGCAAACCGGTGACGGGTGTGGGCCATGTAAGCCAGCCCACCATGACGGTCTATCCGCCGACGGGCAAGAATACGGGAGCGGCCGTGGTTGTCTTTCCAGGCGGTGGCTACCAGGCTCTCGCCATCGACCTGGAAGGTTCTGAGGTTTGCGACTGGCTCACCGCCAAAGGTGTGACCTGCGTGTTGCTGAAGTACCGCGTGCCGGGGGAGGGCATACTGCCGAAATCGGGTCCCTACCCGGAGTCGGCTGAGGCCTTGGAGGATGCACAACGGACGATACGGCTGGTGCGTTTTCATGCGGAGGAGTGGCACATTCATCCGCGCAAGATCGGCGTGCTGGGATTCTCCGCAGGCGGGCATCTGGCGGTAGCAACGAGCGTGTACTACAACAAGCAGATCTATGGTCATGTGGACGCAGCCGATGACGTTAGCTCACGGCCTGATTTTGCGGTGCCGATCTACCCGGGGCACCTCAACCTGCAAGCTGCGGAGGGCGATGCCAGGCGCGGCCGAAGGTCAATGACATTGCACGTAGCGCCCGGCGGAATCAACGACAAACAGCTTGCCCTCAATCCCGACATCCCCATATCAAAAGGGATACCTCCGACCTTTCTTCTGCAGAATGAAGACGACAACGTCGACAGCGTGTATGACGCGCTTGCATACTTCGTTGCGCTGCAAAGAGCGGGTGTACCGGCCGAATTGCACGTGTACCCGCATGGCGGTCACGCCTTCGGGCTAAGGCGAACGAACATGCCGGTGACTGCTTGGCCGACCTTGGTGGAAGTCTGGCTGAAGAGCTTAGGTGTGCTCTAACGGGTGCGTTCGGAGTCGATCTGCAGCGATGCATGAGCCTGAGTTCCTCAGACCGGAGCGGGCGTGCCGTGCGCTCGGGGCGCTCGGTGTCGTGAAAACCAGCATTGTAAAGCTGTGCCGGCGGGGCAGGGAAGAAAGAGTTGGGTCGAACCCTCAGCGGGTGGTATCTAAAAGCGGAACCTGCTCGCCGGGTGTGTCTGCTCATGCTTGACTCGCAAGCCGAAGAGCAAACAGTTGCCGACGCGCCGTGATGTGGAGAAACGATGACCAAGACATTGCTGTTTCCCTTGCTGGCTCCGCTATCCTTGCTCGCCGTTGTCGCAGCCGCTCAGCCACCGCCGCATGTTCCGTACTCGACCCAGCCGGTGCTGGGCGAGCATGCGACGCAGGTTTCCGCGCATGTGTGGGAG
>CAXTRU010000152.1:0-3422 GCA_964246665.1 uncultured Acidobacteriaceae bacterium | reverse complement strand
TTCCGAACGTCGCGATCGTGGTCGGCAGCCGCGCGACGCTGGTCGTCGACACTGGGATGGGGCCAAGAAACGGCGCCACGGTGGCACGCGTCGCGGCCACGCTTGCGCCGCACAACACCCGGTATTTTCTAACGACGACGCACTACCACACCGAGCATGTCACCGGCGAGTCCGGCTTGCCTCCAGGCACCATCCTCATCCGCGACGCGGTGCAACAGGGGGAGTTGGAGAAGAAAGGGCAGACCATCACCGATCTGTTCCGGGGTATGTCGCCGCAAAACAAGGATCTGCTTGCGGGAACCGCGCTGCGGAGGCCGGATGTGCTGTTCGAGAACGAAGCTACGGTCGATCTCGGGGGCGGCGTCACGGCACGTCTGCTCTGGCTGGGTGGGGCCCACACCCGAGGCGATGAGCTGACCCTTGTTGAGCCGGATCAGACGCTCATCTCAGGCGATGTGGTGCAGAACAAGACCATGCCGAACATCTTCGGCGACGACAGCACGCCCACGGAATGGCTTGCCACGCTGGACAAGGTAGCCAAGCTGAACGTGGCGCACGTGGTGCCGGACCATAGCGCGCCGGGCGACGGATCTTTGATCGCCGCCGAGCGAGACCTGATCGCGTCGATCCGCACGCAAGCGCTTGCGCTGAAGCGCCAGGGTGTCCCGGTCGACACGGCTGCGGGAAACATCAACGCGACACTGAAGAGGCAGCATCCGGACTGGCCGGAGACCAACGCCTCCACCTTTGTGAAGAGCGTGTACCTCGACCCTGCCGACCCCCGTTAGCGCAAGGGACAAGATCGCTGGTGTAGTCGCCTCGTCATCGGCCCTCAATAGCTTGGGCCCACTTCAGTTGGCTGAAGGATGTTCCACTTGATCGATCACCAGAACATCCACCGGCGCCTTGCCTGATTACAACCGTAAGCCGAGCTCTTCCTGCATCGCCGTGAAGAGATTCGGCGGTGCATCCGCTGCTTCGTTCGCGGGCGCCTTCATGCCCATCTGCGCCAGCTGCGCCTCATCGGGTGTCCACTTCAGGGTGAAGTCGTACTTGCCGGTCAGGCCGGTCTGGTCGACGATGGGCCGGTCGAGCACTGCCTCCTGCATCAGCCCTGTGAACTCCGGGATGTGGGCGTTGCGCACATTGAGAACACCGACCCCTGTAAAGAACAGGCCGGGTAAGCCACCCGCGTCGGCAGAGGTTTTCAACTTTGGCCCGCTCTTGGCCACGGTGAGGATCAGCGCGGACATCTCTCGCTTGTCGTGGTGGAACTTGAGCTGGAAGCGGTCGGCCATCAATCTCTGCACCTCGCCCATCAACTGATCCCGGCTGGGCATGCCTGGGGTGTCCGGGGTCGCTTCCACGTCGAACTTTTCGCTCCAAATCCAGTCCGGCGCGCCAATCACCTGCTTGGCCTGCACCCCGTAGGCGGTGCTGATCATCTCCCCCAAACTGAAGTTCAGGGTGCGGAATTTGCCGCCGCCCTGCACCACAAACAGCTTTCCAGGTTCATCGGGCTTGCTCGGCTTGATGGTGGACACCTCGAAGCTGGGCGTTGCCTTGGAGTCCATGGGCGGTGTCGGTTTCGGTGGCTCCGGGATGGCCCACTCCGTCGCCGGGGTGGAGCGCTCGAGCACCAGCGGCAGCGGATTGCCCTGTGTAACCTGGCCCGTGATGGACTTGCCGTCCGGAGCCATCTTGCCCGTGTAGGTGAGGTTGATGCGTTCCAGCGAGATCTTCAACTCGCCGTCGCGAAACGAGGTGCTGTTTGCGGGCAACGGCGTTGCGTCCTGGTCGATGCTGTAGAAGGTCGATTGCAGGGTGCCGGCGGTGTCTTTAGAAATCTTGATGACGGTGCGCAGTTGCGGTCCGTTGGGGACGCGGAGTGTGCCTTGCCACGTGCCCTCAATGCCGGTGGCTGCCGCGGGTGTCTGTGCCATGGCAAGCTGTGGGTAGAGGCTTGCGACCATGAGCCCGCCCATGACGCCCGAGGTCAGAGCAGCCATCACGACTGCGCGCCCACCACGCCGTACCATCGACCGCAGTTGCTCCACCATCTCGTTTGCCACACGTCCTCCTGACCTCGCGCGCCGCACCTCTGGTCGGCCGCAACGCATGAAGCACATCTTTGTAACGCATCGCTGCAGGGAAGAACTAGTCTCTGGACGAGCAGCTCTCCGCAACGTCAACCTGCTCCAAGAAGAAATCGAGGCAAGTCGACACGCCAAACGAAACAGGCCACCTCGGTTGATTTTGGGTTGACGTTGACGCTTTCGCTCCGTCCGAAGGGTCATCGGAACGTACTCTGACGTGGTCGCGAGGTCGGCGTTATGGACAAAGCGGGCAGGATCCCCTGCCTTTTTGCATCTGCTGTGCTTGCCATCTTCGCAGGCAGAGATGTCACTGCCCAAACAGCCCAGGGCAACGTCTCCTCCATCACCGCAACGCCCAGCAACGCACCCGCACCGGCCTATGATGTCGTGACGATTCGTCCCAATCATCAAGGTCCGGGCAGCGTCCATGTCAGCATCAGCCTGGACCTTTACAACGCGACCAACGTCAGCCTGGTCGACCTCCTGCGCTCGGCGTACCACCTGCGGCCAGGACAGCTGCAGGGGCAGCCCAAGTGGGCCGACGACGACCGCTTCGACATCCGCGCCAAGACGCTCGACGTCCCGGCGGACGTGCTGAAGAAGCTTACGCCTGAAGACCGTGAGCGGATGCTGCGCGATCTGCTGGCGGATCGCTTCCATGTGCAGGTTCATACGGAGACGCGAGCGCTGCCTGTCTTCGAACTTGTCCTAGCCAAGGGCGGCACCACACTTCAGCCTGTGGCGGCAGAGCATCGCGCGGACGCTTTCCACGGTGTTTCCCCTGGCGGACTGAGCGTCAACAACGGAGACCTGGTCGGCCACTACCTCCAGATGGACCGATTCAGTGACTTTCTCTCCAACCAGGTCGAGCGTGTCGTTCTGGATAAAACAGGTCTCACCGGCTACTACAACTTCCAACTACACTGGACGCGCGACGACCAACCCGCAAATGATGACGCTTCCGCAGCCCCACCGCTCCCTGCCGCGCTCGAGCAGCAACTCGGCCTCCACCTTGTTCCCGCCAAGGAACCTGTACCCGTAATCGTGGTGGATCGCGCAGACTTGCCCAGCGAGAACTAACGCCCCTGCAAACCCTAAGCTGCCGATCAAAACCCCGCCACGGAGAACCGGGATGCAGACGACCCAACGACGAACACGGTTGAGCCGAAGACAAAGCCCATCTCGGCTAGCTGCGGGGCTTGTTTGGCTCACCCTGGTTGCGGCTGCCTCCGGCTCGGAGTATCACGGGCTGGTGTCGTTTGGCGGTCTTGCCGTTCCGGGCGCCACCGTAACCGTCACCCAGGGCAAGCAGAGCCTATCCACGGT
>CAXTRU010000151.1:0-8567 GCA_964246665.1 uncultured Acidobacteriaceae bacterium | reverse complement strand
CGGCTTTGCCGGACGCGCACTCAGCCAATGACTTCCGCTCATCAGCAACAAGGTACAGCGCTGAGCATGGTGCCCTTCAAAGCATGATTCGCTACGAACCAGTGAGGCCCGTCGTTTGGGATGACGACCTCTATCGCGGCGATGCGTACCCTGACTACGCATGGGCCGTGTACGTGGCCGAAGTCGCCGTTGATATGAATACCTATACCGCGACGGTGACGCGCTTTGACGCGCTGCAAGAGGTAGGCAAGATCCTGCACCCCGTGCTGGCCAAGGGCCAGATCGAAGGCGGCGTCGCGCAAGGCATCGGCTATGCGCTGTACGAGAAGTGCGAGTACCGCGAAGGCCATTTGAAGAACAACCAAATGACCAACTACATCATGCCGACCTCGGCCGATCTGCCCGACATTCACGTGCACTTCGCCGAGGTGCCCAGCGTGCATGGACCGGGTGGAGCCAAGGGCATCGGCGAGCTGCCGATGGACGGCCCAGGCCCCGCGATCTTAAACGCCATTGAGCATGCGACCGGCGTGTCCTTCCACAGCATTCCGCTACTACCGGAGGACCTGTTTGAGAAGCTGACCAGCTTCACAACGCCGGCGCACGGCGGCACGGAAGAGCTCGCGCCCGAAGTCGATCGTGACACGCGTACCGAGGTGCTGGCATGAACGAGTGCACGGTGCGCTTCACAGTAAACGGCGCTGCAGCCAACGTGCTGGTCCCACCCATGAAGCGGCTTTTGGATGTGCTGCGCGAAGACTTGCGGCTGACAGGAACCAAGGAGGGCTGCGGCGAAGGCGAGTGCGGTGCATGTTCGGTGCTGGTGAATGGTGAATTGGTGAACTCCTGCCTGGTGCCCGCGTTGCAAGTGAACGGCGCAACGCTGTGCACGATCGAAGGCGTAAGTGTGGCGGGCGCGTTGGACCCAGTGCAGCAATGCTTTCTGGAGCAGGGCGGCGCGCAGTGCGGCATCTGCACGCCGGGCATGATTCTGGCAACGAAGCATTTGCTGAACAAGACACCTAACCCCACCATGGACCAGATTCGCGAAGGTCTTGCCGGCAACCTGTGTCGTTGCACGGGCTACATGCGCATCTTCGAATCGGTCGCTGCCGCTGCGAAGCTCCACGCTGAAGCTTTGCAGGTTGAGGACCGGTAACGATGCACTCTGACGCCGCAGACTTTGCACTCACAACGGCTACCTCGCTTAACGACGTGCTGCAGCAGCTCGCCGCGGAACCGGGCCTTCACACGCCCATGGCAGGCGGCACGGAGTTAATGGTCGCCTTCAATACAGGAAGGCTTGCGGCGCGCTCGCTGGTGTCCATCCAGCACCTGCCGGACCTGCGCTTCATTCACGAGGAAGGCGACGTCGTGCACATCGGCGCGGGCAGTACGTTCACCGACATCCGCCACTCCGTGCTGTTGCAAAAAGATCTCCCGCTACTAACACAAGCGGCTTCGTGGACAGGCTCCATCGCGAACCAGAACCGAGGCACACTGGGCGGCAATCTTTGTAACGCATCGCCGGCCGCGGATACACCACCAGCACTGCTGGCGTATGACGCCGAGGTTACGCTCATCAGCGTTCAGGGCACACGAACGCTGCCCTACCGTGAGTTTCACCTCGGCTACAAAAAGACGGCACTGCGATCAGACGAGTTGCTGCACAGCGTCTCGGTGCGGCGTGAGTTAGCCGGGACGCGGCAGTACATTCGCAAGGTAGGCACGCGCAACGCACAGGCCATTTCGAAAATCGCTTTGGCAGCGATCGCGCGTGTGGAAGGCGATCAGATCAACGAAGTGCGCTTCGGGGCAGCGTCGCTTGCGGATCGTCCGGTACGTCTGCATCAGACAGAGGCTGCGTTGCTCGGCAGTTCGATCGCGCCGAACGAGTTGGAATCTACGGTGCGCCGCGCACGAGCAGCCTTGGCAGCCGAGTCGCGACCCATCGACGACATTCGTTCCACGGCAAAATATCGCACGATGGTCGCTGCCAACCTCGTGGAGGACTTCGTGCGCAGCCTGGTGGAGCCAGACAGCGCTAACCTCGATTGAGCAGCGGATGTCCTTCCGCTGCACGCAGGTCCTCGGCGGTGTCGATGTCCAGTGCGAGCGCTTCCTCGGTGATTGCTGGGGCACTCTGCAGCAGACTGCGCGCTCCGGCGTCTCCCTGCAATTGCAGGAGTTCCTTAAACGCAGCAGCGGGAAAGTATGCAGGCACACCCTTGCGCCCGGCATAATGCGATGCTGTGATCTGCTGCGGCTTGGCGCAAAGAGCCTGCAGGTGCTTCGGACTGAGCGCAGGCTGATCGCAGGTCATCAGCACCAGACCACCCAGCCCATGCTGCTGCGCCCACGACGTGCCCTTCACCACCGAGGTCGCCATGCCTTGCTGCGCGTCCTCATTCAACAACACCGTTACACCAATCGGTTGAAGTTCCTCGAGATAGCGAGCTTCGCGGACTATCACAATCACTGGCTGCAGGTCTGCGGTTTTCGCAATGCGAATAGCGCGGGCAAGCAAGGTTTCCCCACCCAATACAACATCCTGCTTAGGCCGGCCGAGCCGCCGCGAAGAGCCCGCCGCAAGGATCACCGCACCGATGTTTACAGCGCGCATTGCACTTGCAGGTAGCGCGATGCGCCACCCTTAGCGATTTGCTCCTGCACGGTGTCGGGCGTCATGCGGCGAGAGCGGCCCAGCTTGCCTTCGATGCAGGCCTGCACCTCCGCTATGGCGCTGAGCGCGATGGCTTCCGCGCCGTCGCCGCCAAGATCGAGGCCCACGGGCGAGAAAAGCCGCTGACATGCCTGGTCGAGTGGCCAACCGAGTGTTTGCGCAGCCTCCGCAATCAGCAGCGCGCTGCGATGCCGCGACCCCAACAGCCCGAGATAGCGAGGCCCTAACGGCAGCACCTGCTCGAGCCAGGACCGATCCTGTTCATAGCTATGTGTCATCAGAATGACCGCATCCTGCGCCGTGGGTTTCAGCGCTTGAAGCTCTGTTGCTGCGACCACTGCACGAGCCTCCGAAAAACGCTCCGGGCGCGCCCACTGTGGGCGGCCATCGTGCACATACACGGTCCAACCGAGCAGCGCGGCCATGCGCGTCATCGGCTGCGCATCATCACCCGCGCCGAACAAAAACAGGCGCTGTGGCGGTTGCAGATGCTCGCTGAAGTCGGCAGCCGTACCGTATCGACCAAGTGCCTCGCTCTGGAAGAGAACAGCGTTATCAGCATCCACGACCCGCCGCGCAAATGCCTGTTCCTGCGTAGGCAGCCACGTCTCCACACTGCATGCCTGATCACTGAGCGACGCGGTAAACGCGTCCATCAGCGCGGCGCATTCGGGCATGTTTACGGGCTCGATCAGCACATCCACCGTACCGCCGCATCCCAGACCGTACGGTATGTCGGCGGTATCGTCGAACAACGTGGAGTAGCGCTCAACAACAGCACCATTGCGCACAAGCCAAGGCGCTTTGCGCACGATCTCCGCCTCAAGGCAGCCACCCGAAACAGAGCCGGCGTAAGTGCCATCGCGGCCAATCAACAGCCGCGCACCGGTGTTGCGATAACTGGAGCCTTCCACGCGCACAAGCGTAGCCAGCGCCGCGGCGTTGCCGCGCTGCCACATGTCTACGATCTTGCGTCGCTCAATCATTGAGGTCCTGTCAGGCCTGAGCGCGTCAGGCTTTCTCACTGAATGTATGGATGCCACATTCCAGCTTTTTGCCACCCCAGCGTCCGCTGCGGGGGTCAGCACCGGCTTCGGGGATCGCCGTGCAGGGCTCGCAGCCGATGGAGCTGTAGCCCTGGTCATAGAGCGACAATCGCGGGATGCCGTGTTCGCGCGCGTACTGCTCTACATCGGCCCATGTCCAGTCTGCCAGGATGCTGATCTTCTTCATCATCTTGCCGGTGGGCAGCTTGTGGTCTTCGATCTTCTTCAGGTTGGCGCGTGTGGGCGACTGCTCGCGACGCAGGCCCGTGAACCACCAGGCAAACGGCTCCAGCGAACGCATCAGCGGCTCAACCTTGCGGATCTGACAACAGCTCGTAGGCTGCACAATGTGCAGCAAACCGTGGGTGGCTTCATGCTCTTCGCGCGTCGTCACCGGCTGCGCGTTGATCAGGTTGAGGCCCCACTCCTGCGCGAGCCGATCGCGATACTCCAGCAACGCCGCGAAGTGATACCCGGTTTCCAGGAAGATCACCGGCACGTCTGCGAGGTGTTTGCGCAGCAAGTGCAGAACGATCATGTCCTCGGTTTGAAAGCTGCTGGTGAGGCACACGTCTTTGCCCTGCGAAGCCTCCATCACAGCGTGCACGATCTGCCCGGCCGAGTGCTGTTCAGGGTCGGCGAGGATGTCCGTTGCACTAACCGGCGGCCCAGTGAGGTGCAGTTCGGTAAGGAAGTCTGGTGCGCTGCTCATCGCGCCTCCATCCATTGCTCAATGGCGTTCTGACCTTGCAGCACGCGTCCGCTGTACTGCGCCTGAAGCTCTAGCAGCGTGGCAGGCTGAAGGCGTGGGTTGGTCGAAACGGCGCAAGCCCCGGCAAGCTCCAGCGCGCGTACAACCGCGCTCAACGTGTTTTCCGGGATGGCCGGGTCGTCGATCAGCACCGTGCGCTTGCCCTGTGCTTCCAGTTGGCCGCGCAGCCGGTCCAGTTGCTCGGCCGTGGCGTTCTGCCATAGCACGAACAAGGGTGCCTGCTGCGGCTCCGCGTGCGCCGCTTTGTCCGCAGTCGCGATCAACATGCCCGCGCCGACAGTAGCGTTCATCAACGGGTCAATGAGGATGAACGACCCCGTAAAGCGGTTGTCCGAATAGGAATCGAAGAACAGCGGAAGGCTTGTGTCTAACTCAAGCTCAGCAATGTCATTCATGCCAAGTTCACTGGCATCAAGGTGTGCAGCCGTGTTCACATCAACGCGGTAGCGAATCGCTCGCACCGTCGCGCGCACGGTGCGCGTAGTGTGCTTCAGCAGGTAGGTGCTGCCAGGGGCAAGCGGCTGCTCATGCATCCACACAGCCATGGCGCGCAGGCGTGTGCTCACCAGCGGTGCGGCTTCGTCCTCGGCAATCAACATCTCGCCGCGGCTCAGGTCGATCTCGTCCTCCAGCTCCACGGTGAGGCTCTGCGGCGCATGCGCCTGCTTCAGTTCGCCGTCATAGGTGACCAGCGAACGTACGCGCGTCGTGCGGCCGCTGGGCAGCGCACGCACAGCCTGGCCAGGACGCAGCGTGCCGCTCTCAAGCCGGCCCGCAAAGCCGCGGAAGTTGGCGTCGGGGCGCACCACAAGCTGCACCGGAAAGCGCAGTGGGCCGGCGATCGCTGTAGCAGTCCGCAGGGGCACCGTTTCCAGGTAGTCGAGCAGCGTGGGGCCGGGGTACCAGGCCATTTTCGTGCTTGCTTCAACAACATTGTCTCCGGCCAGCGCACTCACCGGAATTAGCGCAACCGAGCGCAGATCAAGCTGCTTCGCAAGCTCGAGGAACTGCTGCTGGATCGTGTTGAACACCACTTCGCTGTAGCCCACGAGATCCATCTTGTTCACCGCCGCAACCACGTGCGGAATGCGCAACAGGCTGGCGATGTAGGTGTGACGGCGCGACTGCGGCAGCAGGCTTCCGGCCTTTACAAACGCGTTCGCGTCGATCAGAACAATGGCGACATCCGCGGTGGAAGCACCGGTCGCCATGTTGCGCGTGTATTGCTCGTGGCCTGGCGTGTCGGCGATGATGAACTTGCGCTTGGACGTCGAGAAATAGCGATACGCGACGTCAATCGTGATGCCCTGCTCGCGTTCAGCGCGCAGACCATCGGTGAGCAGCGAAAGATCCACACTGCCGTTGCCCGTGCGATTGACGCGGCTGGCACGAATGCTCGCGAGCTGGTCCTCGTACACGCTTTTGGTGTCGTGCAGCAGACGGCCGATGAGCGTGCTCTTGCCGTCGTCTACCGAGCCGGCCGTGGTGAAGCGCAGCAGCTCCTGGTCAAGGTGCGCGTCCAAGAACGTTCGAAAGCGAGCCTCGCGCGCGGCTTCGTTCGGCTCGGGGTTCAGGTGTAGCTCGGTGAGTTCCATTTAGAAATAGCCCTCACGTTTCTTCAGCTCCATCGAGCCTTCTTCATCGTGATCGATGGCGCGGTTTTCGCGTTCGGAGCGGCGGAAGGTGATCAGCTCCTCGATGATCTTCGGCAGCGTATCGGCCTCAGACCGGATCGCGCCCGTACACGGCAGGCAGCCCAGCGACCGCATGCGGACGCGCATGGTTTCGGGGCGCTCGTGCGGCAGCAGCTTGACCATGGGGTGCACCATCTGCAGCGTTTCGCCGCGCCGCACAATCTCGCGATCCTCGGCGAAGTAGAGCGGCACGATGGGGATCTGTTCGGCGTAGAGGTACAGCCAAATATCTAGCTCGGTCCAGTTCGACAGCGGAAACACGCGAATCGACTCGCCCTTGCGCAGGCGGGAGTTGTATAGGCTCCACAGCTCTGGCCGCTGGTTCTTCGGGTCCCATTGCCCCGCCCCGTCGCGGAAGCTGTACACGCGTTCCTTGGCGCGGCTCTTCTCTTCATCGCGACGCGCACCGCCAAAGGCCGCGTCGAAGCCGCCTTCCGCCAAGCCGTCCAGCAGCGAGCGCGTTTTCAGTGCACCGCAACAGTTCTGCGTGCCCATGCCCCAAGGGCTCATACCGCCGGCGATGGCCTCTTCATGGCGATGCACGATGAGTTCCGCGCCGATCTCCTTTGTGTACTGATCGCGAAACGCAATCATCTCCGGGAACTTGTAGCCGGTATCGATGTGCAGCAGTGGAAATGGGATCTTGCCCGGGAAGAAGGCCTTTTGGGCCAGTCGCAGCATCACGCTGGAGTCCTTGCCGATCGAGTACAGCATCACGGGCCGGGCAAACTCGGCAACTGCCTCGCGCAGGATGTAGATGCTCTCCGCTTCCAGCGCCTGCAGGTGGTTTAGGCGCTCGGCGACGAGGGAGGCCGTAGGCTCATGCGTAAGGGGGATGGCTGACAAGAAACCTCCGCGGCGTGCGGTAAGGGGATCAGACCAGCGTAAACATCCAGGCCTGAGCGGCAATACGTATCTGATGTGAGAGAAGCGGAAGCGGCGCAGGCAGGCGCGCACCTCAGGGCAGCATCAACAACAGCGACAACAGCGGCTCACCTGCCGCCAAAAGTGCCATTGCGTGTCACGTCCCATGCTGTTTCAGTGTACTGCAGGCGGCTGCGCCGGGCTTTCCCGGGCGGCTACGGACCTTGCAGGGTACCGGACAGCCCAAGCTTTAGCCCCCAAAGTACCCACCAAAGAGGTACATCGGCAGTAGACTGCCCAAGAAAGCCCATAAACGGCGCGGCGAAAGCGCCAAGGAGTCCGTTCCGCATGCGTCCTCATCTCGCCAAATCGCTTGTCTTTGCGCTTGCGCTGCTCAGTGCCGTGTCCCTGCTGCACGCACCCGCAGCCCGGGCCCAGGCGGGCGGCGGTGGGACCGAACACCCGGACTCGACATTTGAAATCTACGGCGGCTACGGCTACTTTCATCCCGTAAACAGCGGGATCAACGGCTTTCAGTACCAGGACGTCTCCAACCCCAACGCGACGGTGAGCCTGGGTGGCTTCTTCAATCGCTACGTCGGGCTGCAGCTGGAGGCCGGGTACTTTTCCGGCAACAACGAGCACAAACCCTACTTCCCCAACTGCACAGGCAGCGAGTGCGACCAGCTGATGTACACCGTGCAGGCCGGGCCGGAGTTTCGCCTCCCGCTGGGCGCCTGGGTTCCCTTCGTCCACATGCTGGGCGGCGGCGCGCGCTACAACGGGCCGGTGACCCAGCCGCTGAAGTGGGGTTGGGGCGTCACCGGCGGCTTTGGGCTTGACTACGTCGTGCCAGGCTTCAACAACCACCTGGCGATCCGGCCGGTGCAGGCCGATTTCCAGTACTCACAGGATGTGTATGGCCCGCTGGTGCTGCCGGCCGGCACCCAGGGCGGCTTCGGCGAGATCGACGCCTTTAAGCTTTCCGGCGGTCTCGTCGTCCGCTTCGGCGACCTGAAACCGCCGTTGGCGTTGGAGCTCGGCTGCTCGGCCCAACCCACGCTGGTTCACCCCGGTGAAAGCCTCATCGTGACCGGCAGCACATTGAACCTGCAACCCAACGTGAAGCCCGTGTGGCACTGGGAGACAAGCGGCGGCCGGGCCAGGCCCGACGAAGGCAATGTGACCATCGACACCACAGGCATGGCGCCGGGCGAGTACACCGTCATCGGCCGCGTGATTGACGGCCGTCGCGCCCGCAACCAGGCGGCCTGCAGCGTGCCGTTCCAGGTGAAGGCCTACGATCCGCCGTCGGTGACCTGCATCGCAACGCCCGCGTCCGTGATCTCCGGGACAGATGTGCAGATCAGCACCACCGGCACCAGCCCACAGAACCGGCCACTCACGTACAGCTATGTGGCCAGCGCCGGCGTGCTCAGCCCCGGCGGCCCCGCCGCCAGGCTCTCCACCGCAGGCCTCGGCTCCACGACCATCAGCGTGCAGTGCAA
>CAXTRU010000150.1:4514-8585 GCA_964246665.1 uncultured Acidobacteriaceae bacterium | reverse complement strand
AGGGTTCACCCTGGCCGAGGCCGGGCGCCGAAGAGCCGTTGCGAGTCTGGGTTAGGGCTCCGAAGGAAGAGCTGGAAACTGTGCCGCTGGGATTGGCGAAGTTTGCCTGGTTGACAAGGTTGAAGAGCTCCGCGCGCAGCTCCGTATTGACACGCTCGTTGATGGGGGTGCGCTTGAAGATCGAGAAGTCCACATCGCCAAACCCGGGGCCATACACCGAGTCACGGCGCTCCGTGCCATACACGCCGAACCCGGAGGCCGGGGCGATGTAGCTGCCTTTGGTGAGGTACTGGAAGGTGCGCGCGGTGCTGAGTGTGGTAATCGGCTTGCCGGCCATCAGCGGGACGGTTGCGACGCGTGTGGCACGATCCTTGTTTTCTGAGGTAAGCGAAATGTTGGTGCCGGCGAGGATGTTGATCGGCGTGCCGCCGGCGAAGTTATACAGCGCGTTCAGCTGCCATCCCTTGGTAAGCACCGGGACGAAATGACCGAGTTGCGGCAGCGAGTAGCTGACGAACCCGTCAAAGATGTTGCGGGAATCGTACGTGGAAGGACCGTAGTCGGCACGCAGATTGTAGCTGTTCTCGGGCGTCGTGACGCTGGACACATAATCCATCGAGCGGCCCCAGGTGTAGTAGACCGTAGCCGAAATGCCATGCCAGGCAGCCTGTCGCAAGGACATCTGCATGGAGTTGTAGTTGGACGAGCCGCCGGACTCGACATCATTGACGGCCTGCAGCGTGGGATACGACGCGGCATACGGACGGACACCGTTGATCGGCTGATTGATGTCGCGTACCAGCCCGAGACGGCGACCCTGGCTGCCCACGTAGGCAACCGTAAGCAGCGTGTTGCGCGTGAGCTGCTGCTCCATGTTCAAGTTGAAGTTCTGCAGGTAGGCGGTGCGGAACTTCTTCGCGATGGAAAAGGCACCGAGGCTGGTGGTGGGAGAAAGCGCGGTCGGAAAGATGGGCGCATTCGCCGTGAACTGCACCCCTGTGGCTACGGGCTGGAAGACGGGTGAGGCGCCGGCAGGGTTGGAATAAATGCCGGTAGCGCCGGTGTTCCCGATGCTGTTGTACACAAACTGCCCAACCGTGGGCTGGTCATAAAACCAGCCATACGCACCTCGTATGACGAACGACGGATTGCTGCGCGAAGGCGTATAGGCGAAGCCCACGCGTGGAGCGATGTCGGTAAGGTCGCGATTGTAGAGCGGGATCGGTCTGTAGGGGCTGGCTGCTCCGGCGGCCGCCAGGTTGGGGTCGAAGCTATACAGCGAGTTGCGGTCATCCGAGACGACACCGGGATAGCTGTAGCGAATGCCGTAGTTCACCGTGAGGCGCTGGCTCACCTGGAAGTCGTCCTGCGCCCAGCCATCGACGGAGTTCACCAGGTACACGCGCTGTGGGTTGTTGCGCAGGATCAGCGCACCGGAGCTGTTGGTCGGTGTGCCGTTCAGAAAATCGGCAACGCTGCGCAGCGCCGAGCATGTCGCGCCATTGGTGTTGCTGTTGGAAAAGCCAAGCGCGGCGCAGTTGGCCGTACCCTGGGCGGTGACCGAGCCGCCGGAGCTGGACCACGGACCCCGGCTGCCGTCAAAGGTGAAGGCACCGCGTCCGTTGGTGTAATAACCGACGTTCACGTTGGCATGACGGTATTCGCCGCCCAGCTTCAGGCTGTGCTTGCCCAGCGTCCAGTTCAGCGTGTCGGTGACATGGCCTGTAACGTCCGTGCGTCCAAGCGGAGCCGTCGCGCCGGTGTAGTCGAAGCCGGTCACGGTGAGCTTGGTCGCCCCTTCGGCCAGGGAGCCCGTGAGGCCGAGGTTGAGGCCCGTGCTCTGCGTGTTGAAGTTCTGGTTGGCGTCGTTGAAGGTTTGCAGGAAGTAGCCCGTGCCGAAGGTCAGCTGATTGACGAGCTTGCTGGTCAGCGTGGAGGTTTGCACGATGGAAAAGTTGTGGATGTGCATGGGCGCACGCTGGAAGTAGTCGGCATAGTTCGAACCCACATCGGCGGTCTGCGTGCCGGTCGTACCCAGGTAGCGAATGGACAGCTGTTCGCGGTCGTTGAAGTGGTGATCCAGCTTGATCACACCGTTGTAGCTGTTATAGCTATTCAAGCCGTTGGATAGGTAGTTGCTGGACGTCGCGCCGCCTCCGCGAGAGGCCGCCGGGAACAGAAGGTTATAGAGATTCAGCGAAACCTGGTTGGGGCTCCGACCATACAGACCAAGGTAGCGGGTCGCCGCGCTGATCCAGGCATCGGAAAGCACCGTGTCTCCGATGCTGTTGTTGGCCTGCGCAATCTGGACCTCGCCGGCGAGAAAGAGAAAGGTGTGGTCCTTCCAGATAGGGCCGCCCAGGGTGAAGCCGCCCTGATGGTTGCGAATCTCAGGCTTGCGCGAACCGGGCACGGCTACGGGCGAGAGCGCAGCAAAGAACTCATTGCGGTCGAAGTAAAAGAGATCCCCGTGAATATGGTTCGTACCGGAGCGCAGGACCATGTTGGAGTTCGCGCCGGCGTCGCGACCCTGATCGGATTCGGCGTTATCCTGCAGCGAAAATTGCTCGATGGCTTCAATCGGCACCAAGCCCCCGGCAATGCCGGCGACGCCGCCCTGGTTGGACGCAACCTGGTTAGACCAGGGATCGTTGTTGTCGGCGCCGTCGATCTGGAAGTTGATGCTGTTCGTGCGAGATCCATTGGTGGAACGATTGAGCGGGTTCACGCCTGGCGCGAGCTGCACCATCTGCATGAAGTTACGTCCGTTGAGCGGAATCTCCTGCACCGATTTCTGGTCCACAACGGCAACCAACGAGCTGGTCGTGGTGTCCAGCTGCACGCCGCTCGCCGCTACCTCGATCACCGTCTGTTCCTGCCCCACGGTAAGCTGCACGCGAAGGTTCACCACCTTGCTGGCGTCAACGGCGATGTCTTGGATCTTGCGCGTGGCAAAGCCGGGCACCGAAACGCTTAGCTCGTACTTGCCCACGGCAAGTTCAGGGAAGCTAAAGTCGCCCGCACTGTTGCTGTGAATGGTGATCTTGTTGTTTGTGGTGGGGTCGGTGATCTCGACGGTTGCATCGGGCAGGACCGCACCGCTGCCGTCGATCACCGTGCCGGACAATGCCCCGCGAAAGGTTTGCGCACGGAGGCCAGCAGGGCTGAGCAGCAGCAAAGCCAGGCCGGCGACGCGCCTGCGACCTGTTCCGAAAGCAAACAGGGACAAGGAGGTGAGAAAGCGTGACTGCCTGGATCGGGACAGCTGCCAATATCGAGCACTTCGGACAGTCATGAAACCTCGCAGGGTCGTACCTAGTCGCACACAACCGAAAAGGTCTGCACAAACTACAGGCACGCAAAGGCACACGTCCAAAATCTCAGCAACGAAGCGCCCCGGTGATCATGCAAGCAGGAACCTGGCAGGACAGCGAAGCGCTCCCTAAGCGCGTAACAAAAGCGCGCAGGGACGAGTCAAGGCCCGAACAGGTCAGCTCGGTGCAGTGCCTATTTCTTTTTTGGTTGCTAGACCTCACATTACGGAGGCGTGTACGTGATGTCAACACCGCAGGTAAAAGTCTTTGCAACAGGTCAGCTGGATGTCGGCTTTGCGCTGCGGCAACAGCAGCACTTCAGGCCCCCGTGCCGCGCAGAGCGCGGCCGATCACCTGCTCGCACAGCCGACTTTGTTCATGACCTCGCGGAAGAATTCGAGTCGGTAAGATCGTCGGCCGTCGCCACCGATGCTGTACGCCTAATGAAAGTCATGGGACACCATGGGAGCGGCGGTGATATTGAGTTCCTCAATGGAGTTCGCGCGCACATGGATGACGTTGTCGACGTTCTGGAGAGAGCCATCGATCAACAGAAACTTTGCATACGTGACCAGTGACCGGTTCGCCTCAAAAAGTTGGGGGCCGATGATCGCGTTTGCTATCCCGGTCTCGTCCTCAATGGAGAGAAAGATAAAGCCATGCGCGGTGCCTGGCCGCTGCCGGGCGATTACCTGCCCGGCGATGCGGGCCTTGGTGCCATGGCGGATCAGCTTCAAGTCTCTGGTCCGAAGTACCT
>CAXTRU010000150.1:4265-4504 GCA_964246665.1 uncultured Acidobacteriaceae bacterium | reverse complement strand
GCACGGCAGTGGGCCATGGGGTGTCTGCCTACCGTCACGCCGGTGCCGGCGTAGTCGGCAACCATACGCTCTTCCGGATTCATCGGCTGCAAAGGCGAAATCTGGTCCTCGTCGCCGTCCAGTTCGGCAAGCAGGGGGCCCGGCTGACGACCGGCTCGCTCAACTTGCCAAAGCGCGTCGCGACGGTGCACCTTGCTCCCCAAGGAATTCAAGGCTCCCGTCTCGGCGAGGGGAGACAG
>CAXTRU010000150.1:0-4217 GCA_964246665.1 uncultured Acidobacteriaceae bacterium | reverse complement strand
GCAAGGCCCTGACCCGCTCAATCTCCGCAGCAACGCTGGAGCGCAGCCCTCGCACGTAGCGCAATCCAAGCCGGAGCGAGTAGGTCTGGTCCTCCTCGCGCTCTAGAATGCAGTTCCACTCGGAGCGCAGGACGTCGACAGGCTTCATGCGCAAGCCGTGCCGCTGCGCGTCTTTCACCAGCACTGCGGCCGAATAAAAGCCCATAGGCTGATTGTTCAGAATGGCTGCTGTAAAGACCGGCAGGTAGTGAAACTTCAGCCATGCCGAAGCATAGGCAATCAGTGCAAAGCTGGCCGCATGCGACTCCGGGAAGCCGTACAAAGCGAAGGAACTGATCGCAACAATAATTTCGTCCTGCGCTTTGGCACCGACACCGTTGGCGTCCATGCCTGTGCGAAGCTTCTTTTCCAGCTCCTTCATCTTGGCAGCGGAACGGCGGCTGCCCAAGGCACGGCGCAGCTCTTCAGCTTCACCGCCGGTAAAATTCGCGATTACCATGGCAATACGGAGCAGTTGTTCCTGGAACAGCGGAACGCCCAGCGTGCGGCGCAGGACCGGTTCCAGCAGCGGGTGCGGATACTCGATCTTTTGCCGTCCCTGGCGGCGCTCCATGTAGGGGTTCATCATCTTGCCGACAATCGGGCCGGGGCGAATGATGGCTACCTGCACCACCAGGTCATAGAACCTGTCAGGGTTGTTGCGGGGCAGCGATGCCATCTGCGCTCGGCTTTCCACCTGAAAAAGGCCGATGGTATCTGCCCGGCGCAGGGACTCATAAACCATCGGATCATCGTGCGGGATCTGGGCGATGTCGATCTCCTTGCCGTAGTAGCGTGGAATCAGTTCAACGCAGTCCTTGAGTACGGCCATCATGCCTAAACCCGAGCAGGTCGACCTTGATCAGGCCCATATCGGTGCAGTCTTCCTTGTCCCACTGCACGACGTTGCGCCCCGGCATGGAAGCGGGCTCAATGGGCACAACGGAGGCGAGCTGACCTTGGGCGATGACCATGCCGCCCGAGTGCTGGCCGAGGTGCCGAGGCAGGTCGAGCATGCGGATGGAGAGCTCAAGATATTTGGCAATGCGAGGGTGGTGCACATCAAAGCCAGCCTGGCGGAAATGGTGCTCCATGGTGTCGGTCGGACCTTTCCATTCAAAGGAGCCGACCAGACGCGTGAGCCGGGTCTGCATCTCGGCATCGAAGCCTAGCGATTTGCCGACCTCGCGGGCAGCAGAGCGACCGCGATAGGTGATGACATTGGCGCACATCGCGGCGCCGAGCTGGCCATAGCGCTGGTAAACGTACTGGATGGCACGCTCGCGGTCGTCTCCGGAGGGCAGGTCGAGATCGATGTCGGGCCACTCGCCGCGGACCTCGGATAAAAAGCGCTCAAAGAGCAGCTCCATGCCGACCGGATCTACCGCCGTGATGCCCAGGGAGTAACAAACGGCGGAGTTGGCGGCGGA
This sequence comes from uncultured Acidobacteriaceae bacterium, assembly GCA_964246665.1. Lineage (GTDB taxonomy): Bacteria > Acidobacteriota > Terriglobia > Terriglobales > Acidobacteriaceae > Granulicella. The sequence continues at coordinate 2,748 of CAXTRU010000150.1, read as the reverse complement.
TCCGCGGCCCTGCACAAGGATGCCGTTTTTGCGGCAGAATTCCACGATGTCCCAGACGATTAGGAAGTAGCCTGCAAGCTTGAGCTTCGCGATAAGAGCCAGTTCTGTTTCGACTTGTTTGTCCGCTTTGGCCCGGAGCTTGTGGCTCGCTTTTGCGCCGTAGCGCCGCGCCACGCCTTCAAAGGTGCGCTTGCGCAAAAAGCTGTCCATGCTCTCGCCTTCAGCAACTGGGTAGCGTGGGAACTCGTACCCCATGTCGTTCATTTGGAACGTGAGCCGGTCCGACAGCTCGCTCGTGGCAGCGATCGCCTCGGGTACGTCTTGAAACAACCTGCACATCTCGCTTGGGGAACGCAGGTGCCGTTTGCTGTTCTGCTGTAACAGCAGGCCGGCTTCGTCCAAGGAGCAGCCGTGGCGAATGGCGACAAGCACATCGAGGACCTCGCGCTCGAACTCCGTCGCCATGCTGACGCCATTGGTGGCAAGCAACGGAAGGTGAAACTCACGGGCAAGGGCAATCGCCGCTTGGTTGCGAGCTTCCTGTTCGCGGATCCCGTGCCGCTGTAGTTCCACGTAAACGTTTTTGGGGCCGAAGGTCTGAACGAGCTGGGTTAGGACCTTGCGTGCCTGGTCCATGCCGCCTCGCTGCAGCGCCGCCGCAAGTGGGCCTTCCTCGCCACCGGTCATGCAGACCAGGCCCGCGGCGTGTTCCTGCACTCTGCGGAAAGCGGCGAGGCCGTCTCCCTTGGTCCGTTGCGCAAGCTTGTAGCTGGAAATCAGCATGGCTACATTGCGATACCCAGTCTGCGATTCGCAAAGCAGGGAAAGCCGCACCGGACGGGTCGGCATGGTGTGCGGCTGCCACACGGGCGGCTGCACCTGGTGGCCGAAAGCATCGACCGAGATCTCGGCTCCTATGTGCGCGCGTAGACCTAGTTTCTTTGCCGTCGTGTACAGGCGCGGGGAACCGTACAGGCCGTCGCGGTCAAGGATGGCGAGACCGGGCAAGTCCAGGTTGGCTGCCTGTTGCGTCATGGCCTCCGGCAGCGAGGCTCCTTCAAGGAACGAGAACGCCGACCGTGCGTGCAGCTCGACATAGCGCTCAGTCATAAACACCCACCACGAACCAGTTTCCGGAAGCGTGATCCTGCCGCAGGCGCCATCCTTGAACCGGCTCGACCGTAACGACGTCCCAAAGGTCGTGATCCCATGCGTTTTCATCCCACCACGAGCCTGAGGAGTGCCAAGGGCCGGCACAGGAAGAAATCACGAAGCGCAGGCCGTGCCAAACCATGGAACGGGGCTGGTCATCCCGGCAGGCGACGCGCACAAGCTGGGGAGGCCGAAACATGCGAATGGCCAGACGGGAGCGGATCGGTTCACGCTCCGAAGAATGGTGCAAATTCGGACAAAAGGCAGCCATCGTGAAGGCGTCCTCACCGTACCTGTTCTGCAGCTGGGCTGAGCCAACGTTGTTGTCCCCGGCAATGGATCGCAGTCGCGCCAGCAGAAGCTCTAGCTTGCCCGGCTCGGGAAACTGCGTCTGGAACAAACCCCACTGCGCGGTTTGCGGCTTTGTCGGCTCGGCCTCAAGCGTCACACGGACTATGCCGCTCTGTGGTGGATGCGCTTGCAACTCGAGGTTGAGCAACTTCAGCACCACCTCCCGGCTCTGCGTGGGAGTGACCGGGCGAACCTGGAAAAAGCAAGGCTCGCCGCGCTCCAGCTGCAGCGTCACACGCACGGAGCGAAGCGCATAGGCCTGGCCAATCGCCTTGTGCAGAACTGCTTCCAACATGGGTGACAGCACAAAAAGCAGGGAGTCGAGCAGTTCCAGCGGCGTGTCAAGTGCTGTGGTTTCCGCCAGCGTAAACTCCGGCTCCTCAGGCACGAGCAGATGATCGGCTTCACCACGGGCGAGCAGCTGCAACCGGCAGCCCTGCTGTCCGAGGCGGCTGATCAGCGCCTGCCTCGGGAGAGCTGCCAGCTCACCCAAGGTACGAATGCCCCAGCGGCTCAGGACTCCAAGCGTCCTCGCGTCGCAAGGGAGCAGCGAAACAGAAAGCTTTGCAAGCTTGCCACGCACGCTGTCCCGATCGGCACATAGGACATCTTGGCCGCTACGCGCCAGCATGATGGCGGCTTCGGCATTGAATGCGGTGCCGACCCCGGCTGGAAAGCCAGCGGCTCGAAGCTCAGCGCTTAGTTTGCGCGCGTAGCTTTCGGCCGAGCCGAAGAGCGTACCGGTCCCCGAGCTGTCCATCAGCAGCACGGCAGCCAGGCCCTGGGCTTGCGCATACTGATTCCCGGGTGAAGCCAAAGCCTGGACCCGGGGAGAAAAGCGCTCCGCAAGTGTGATCAGGGACGAAAACGCTTCCCTTTCCTCCTGCATCTGCCGGGGGCGAAAGATGGCCGTGCATCCTGCCTCGGCCTGCACCTTGTTCATGCCGCGCTCGACACCGGCGGCTCTGGCTTTGCGGCAAAGTGAGACGACCTTCTCCCGTGGAGGAGCGCCCTCCAGCACCACGCAGGGCCGAGCGCGCAGCTCGGGGTTGGTGCGCTGCCATGCGGCGATGGGAAACTCCGGGATGTGCACTGCGGCAAAGGACACGTTTCGTTACCTCCCCGTGGCCTGCATCCATAAGGGCACTGCATCCCAGGTCGTAACCCGTCCCGGAGCCTTCCTACCCGGGCTCGGTCCGGTCCGCTGCCGTGCGACCTCCGCAAGGTGCGGAGCCGCGGTCCGCC
>CAXTRU010000149.1:0-8591 GCA_964246665.1 uncultured Acidobacteriaceae bacterium | reverse complement strand
CAGCATCTTTGGCGTCATCTTTGGCGCGGTGACGGTGTATGTGGGGCTGCGGGCCGGGTTAACGGTGGCGGCGAGCATTCCAATCTCGGTGCTGAGTATTTCGATTCTGCGAGCCTTCGGGCGCGCGTCGATCCTGGAAAACAACATCGTCCAGACGACGGGCAATGCGGGGCAGTCGATTGCTTCGGGTGTGATCTTCACGCTGCCGGCGTTGATCTTTCTAGGCTTCGACCTGCAGAGCTTTCGCATCTTTGCGCTGGCACTGTTTGGCGGATGGCTGGGTGTTCTGTTCATGATCCCGCTGCGGCGTCAGCTGATCGTCGAAGAGCATGGCACGCTGACCTACCCCGAAGGCACGGCGTGCGCGGATGTATTGCAGGCGGGCGAGCGTGGTGGGTCGTTTGCGAGCCGGGTGTTTCTTGGATTGGGGTTGGGTGGGCTGTACACGCTATTGCAGAACGACAACCTGCTGGGGCTGTTTCCTCCCACGCCGAACTATCAGCCGAACTTTGACCCGAACGGCCAGCAGATTCTGCGCGGTGCGGCCATCCGTGCGGACGTGACGCCGGAGTACCTGGGCGTGGGATACATCATCGGCATTCGCGTGGCGGCGATCATGCTCGCCGGAGGCGTGTTCAGCTGGCTGGTGTTGATGCCGGCGATCGTGTTCTTCGGCAAGCATCTGCCAGGGCCGCTGTATCCGGGCACGGTGCCCATCAACGAGATGACGCCGAGCGACCTTTGGAAGACCTATGTGCGGCCGATGGGTGCGGGGGCGGTAGCGGCGAGTGGCTTGATCACGCTGCTGCGCACGGCGCCGACGATTGTGGGCGCGTTGACCGCGGGTTTCAAACAAATGGGGAAGAGCAAGGTCGGCGAAGCCATTGCCGAAGCGCGCAGCCGGACGGAGCATGACCTGCCGATGAGCGTGGTGGCTGGCGGCAGTCTGCTGCTGGTGCTGCTGATGTTTGCGTTTCTGCAGTTCAAGCCGGTACCGGGTGCGCAGGTGGGTGTGCTGGCGAACCTGGCGGCGGCGCTGCTGGTGATTGTGTTTGGGTTTCTGTTCGTCACCGTGAGCGCACGCATTGTGGGCATTGTGGGGTCGAGCGCGAGCCCGGTGAGTGGCATGACGATTGCCACGTTGATGGCGACCGCGGCGATCTTTCTGGTGAAGGGATGGACGGCGCCGGCGTTTGGTGCGCTGGCGATCACGATCGGTGGCGTGGTGTGCATCGCGGCCTCGAACGCAGGTGATACATCGCAGGATCTCAAAACGGGATTTCTAATTGGCGCGACGCCGTGGAAGCAGCAGGTGGCGGTGATGGTAGGCGTGATCGTGAGTGTGTTTGCGATTGGGCCGACGTTGAGCGCGATGAACAAGGGCTTTGAGAGCTTCCAACGCTTGCAGACACCGCGTGCGATCAGCTTGCAAGCGTTGCCCGATGGCGTGCAGAACCAGGGGCCGTTCACGCGCGACACGGTGGTGATTACGCCGCACTCGCTGGTGAAGGCGCAGACGGGAACGCAGCGCGAAACGGTGGGCGACGCGAAGCGCTTTGTGCTGCTGAATGCGATCGGGTCGTCGGTGCTGGAGGACGGCAAGTATCTGTACAACCCGGGGACGGGCAACATCGAGATCCAGTGGATTCAGGGCATCGGTAGTGAAAGCGCCGCGGCACCGCAGGGGCGGCTGATGGCGACGGTGATCAACGGCATCTTGAGCCGCAAATTGCCGTGGAGCCTAGTGCTGTTGGGCGTTGCGCTGGTGATCGGCATCGAGTTGTTGGGCATTCGCTCGTTGACATTCGCGGTGGGCGCGTACCTGTCGATTGGGACGACGCTGGCGATCTTCTGCGGCGGCGTGGTTCGCTGGATGGTGGATCGCGCGGCGCTGAAGGCTGGGGTGGCGGCGGAGGCTGAAAGTGAGATCTCGTCGGGCAGCTTGTATGCGTCAGGATTGATCGCCGCGGGCGGCATCATGGGCCTGGTGGGCGTGTGCGTGAAGATCTATGAAGACGTGACCAGTCGCACGTTTCCGCACTTCGCTACGGGCAATCCGCTGTACAAGGACTGGGTGTCTGTGGTGATGTTTGGGCTGCTGGCGTTTAGCCTGTACTACTTTGCGCGCAAGCCGGTGGCCGGGGAAGAGGTCGTCAACCTCGAGAGTGAGTGAATTGCCACCGCCGTCCGGAAGGCATAGCCTTGCGGCAGGAATGGGCATGGAAGCACCGTGCCGCGGGATGGCTTGTAGCCCGGGATCGAGGTGAAGGTTTGAAGAGAGTTTCCATGATGGCGATTGCGCTTTGCGTGGCGTCCTTGCAGGCGCGCGCGGATGATACGTCGAAGCGCGCAAAGGTACAGGAGCTGTTTACGGTGATGCATGTGGACCGTGTCAGCGAGCAGATCACGGGCACCGTGCGGCGGCAGTTGGAAGCGTCCATGCACAACCTACCGGGTGCGGCCGAAGCGACGCCGGCCCAGAAAAAGCTATTGAACGATTACGAGACCAATGTGATGGCGCTGGTGGACGGCAGCGTGAACTGGAAGGTGTTGCAGCCGCAGATGGTGGACCTGTACAGCAGCACGTACACCGAGCCGGAGATCGACGGCATCCTGAGCTTTTACAAGAGCCCTGTCGGCCAGACGATGTTGGCGAAGTCGCCGGAGCTGACGGAAAAGAGCATGGCCATCACGCAGACCAAGCTGCAAGCCTTGCAGCCGAAGATCTCGGAGATCTCGCAGAACTTCGCAAAGCAGTATGCCGCAGCGCAGGCACCACCCGCGCAGTCATCACCGTCGAAGGCGGCCCCGGCTACCCAGGGTTCGCCGAAGTAGGCCCCGGCTGCGCAGGGTTCGCCGAAGTAGGTTGTTGTTGTCGGCAGGAACGCAGACTCCCTTCGGGAATGACAAACAAGATAGGAACGTAGGGCAGTGCAAACTGGCGGCTCTGGCGAGCATTGCTCCCTAGGGCTGCCAGCTTTGCGGTGTGACGACCAGGGCGTCACGGCCCAGCGCCCATTTGCCGCGTTTCTCGTAGATGATCCAGTCCGCGAGCATCAGTTCAGGCTGTAGCACCAGAACTACCGCAAAATAACGCTTTTGGCTGATCAGGCTTTCGGCCGCGCCGCGGATGGGGCGGCTGCGGCGTAGCGTGCCGGGGATCTGTGGTACCTCATAGACCTCCAAGTCCAGCGCGGGGTGCGCGTGGGCGTAGGTGTCGACCTCGCGTGCGAGGTTTTTCGGCGTGGTCATGTCGAAGTCGGCGAGCACATTGCGATGGATCACCGCGGGCGGCAGCGCGATGCGCAGCAGATCGGCGGCGAAGTCGGCACAGTTATGGCGAGTCAGGGTATAGGCGCGACGGTTGGGGCGGTCGTTCAGCCAGCGGAGTGCGGTCTCATCCTGTGCGGGCGTTGTGTTGAAGCTGTAGATCAGCAGTCGGCGGTCAAAGGCGGCGCCGATGCCCTCTTGCCAATCGCCATACGGCGGCGGAACCATATCGCCATATTTGTTGATCTGGTCCGGCGCGTAGGCCGCAAGGTTTGCCTGGCGGTAGCGCTCGCGTAGATCGGCTTCGCGGGCGGGCGTCATGGAGGTCGGCACGTTCGCCAGATCTGCGGTGCCGTACAGAAAAACGGGCAGCGGAAAGGCGAGCCAATCGAGCTCCGGATGGCGCAGATCATGGTAGCGCGAGATCACCGCGCCGAGTTCGCCGGGATGGCAGGGGCGAAGACGAACAGCGGTTTCGACGCAGGCGTCTTCGAGGTAGATGGACGCATGGCCCTGCGGCATCATGGTGCCAAACGGGCCGAAGGGCTCGCCCACAATGAGCGCCATGCGCGCATGGGCCGGCGCCGCTGCAAGCAGCAGCACAAGTGCGGTCCAAAACACCGGCGCTAACGTGGTGGCACGAGTGAGTCCACGTGACCAGGCTGTCCTTTTGCGCGTAGACGTTGCGGCAGCACGCGGTGTCCCTTGCATGGGGCAGGGGGTTTCACCACGGAAGCGCAGTCCACGAAAGGTCAAGAGCGACAAAGGCTTACCTGAACCATGGTACTGCGCCCCGGGTGGGCTACAGGTCGTGCAACAGATCGGACAGGCTAAGGTGCAGGCCGCGTGCCAGCACATCGAGCAGCGGCAGACAGATAGCTTTCTGCCCACGTTCCAGGTCGCTGATGAATGATCGATCGATGCCGAACTCGGCGGCCATCTTGCTTTGGGTTAGGTTGTTGGCTTTGCGCAGGTCGCGCAACCGCACGCCAAACCGGTGCGCGATGTGATTGACCGGGTAGGATGTCCGGTCGTGCACTGGAGCCGGCAGGCATGCTTCTGGCTTAAGGCTGGAGGCAGAAAGTACGTCAAGTGTTTGCATGGTGGATCACCTCAGAAAGAGGGCCCGGGTGAGCGCAGGAGGGGCAGAAACTCGATGCGGCAGCGGGTTGGGCCGCCAACTCCCGCGGGTTTAAGACCGAGACGAGTGCCCGGACGTGCCGCCATCCGCTGGGCATCGCCAACGCCGCGCACTGCCAATCCTGGCAGACTTCGAACCGATTGAACCTTGGGGCAGGGCCTGAAGAACCAGAGACGCGCGCCGTGCGCATCGGGTGTTACAGGTGCGCGTACCCTGCGCACAAGCCGCGCACGATGTATCGCGTGCGAGCAGTCTACGCCTTTTGCTGCAAACGGCTAAGGAACCTCGCATGCAACAACGATGGCATCCATCTAGCCTGGAGAACTTCGCCCATTGACGACCATTGTGACCCTGAGCCTGGACCCTGCCTCCGCCGCATGGTTCGACGACCAACGCACCCAATACTTTCCCCCGGCGCTGAACCGCATCCCCGCGCACGTGACGCTGTTTCACGCCTTGCCGGGCAATGCGTCCATTCGTTATGCGCTGCAGCAGGCAAGCGATGCGGTGGCGCCGTTCCGGGTGCGCATGACGGGCGTTCGGTCCATGGGCCGCGGCGTGTTGTATGGCCTGGAAAGCGCCGAGTTAGTGGACGTGCACAAGGGCCTGGTTGCGGCGTTTCGCAGCTTTTTGACGCCTCAGGACAAGCAGCCGCTGCGGCCGCACGTGGTGGTGCAGAACAAGGTGGAGCCGGCCGAGGCCAAGGCGCTGCTGGCGAAGCTGACCGCGGAGTTTACGCCGCAGCCGGTGCAGGCAATCGGGTTGGACTGGTGGGAGTACCTGGGTGGTCCATGGCGGTTGTTGGAGCACTTTGCTTTCACTGGCGTTGCAAACGATCGGGCGGACACACTTACGGCTTTCTGACGGTTCGCTGCGATAGACTAGCCGAATGGAACGGCGCGATGTCGGCATCTTTGGAGCGACCGGAACCGTCGGTCAGCGATTCATTCAGCTCCTCGCCAACCACCCCTGGTTCAACATCACCTGGCTCGCCGCGAGCGATCGCAGCCAGGGCAAGACCTACGCCGAGGCGTGCCACTGGAAGCTGGACACGCCGTTGCCGGCGCGCATCGGGCAGATGGTGTTGCAGGCGAACATGCCGGAGGCGTCGGGCACGGCTGTGCCGCGAATTATCTTTGCCGCGTTGGACGCATCAGTCGCCCGCGAGCTGGAGCCGAAGTTTGCCGAGGCTGGCTGTGCGGTGATCTCGAATTCGTCGGCGTTTCGCATGGCTGAGGATGTGCCGCTGGTGATCCCGGAGGTTAACTTCGACCACCTGGAGATGCTGGAGCAGCAGGCGACGCGCAAGCAGTCGGGCGGGTACATCGTGACCAACCCGAACTGCTCGGCCATTGGTCTGGTGCTGGCGCTGAAACCGCTGCAGCAGCGGTTTGGCCTTGAGTCGCTGTTTGTGTCGACGATGCAGGCGGTCAGCGGCGCAGGGTACCCGGGCGTGCCGTCGCTGGACATCCTGGGCAACGTGGTGCCGTATATCAAGAGCGAAGAAGAAAAGATGCAGGAAGAGTGCAACAAGCTGCTGGGCACGCTGGAAGGTAATCGCGTGACGCCGCTGCCGGCGAAGCTGTCTGCACATTGCAATCGCGTGGCGGTAGAGGATGGCCACACCGAGTGCGTCAGCGTGAAGCTGAAGACGCCGGCCACGGCGGAGCAGATTCTAGCCGCATGGCAAGAGTTTCAACCTTTTGGGACGACGGGCGCGCAGTTCGGTGTGCACCTGCCGACGGCGCCGCTGCATCCAGTGGAGTACGACGCGAGCCCGGACCGTCCGCAGCCGCGGCTGGACCGCATGCGCGGCAACGGCATGACGGCGACCGTGGGCCGTCTGCGCCCGTGCCCATTGCTGGACTGGAAGTTTGTGGTGCTTTCGCACAATACGCTGCGCGGGGCGGCGGGCGCGGCGGTGTTGAACGCTGAAGTGCTGGCTGTGATGGGCAAGCTAAAGTTTTCCGGATTTCCGCCGATAAGCGCAGGTGTGGGGACGGCGAAGGAGACCGCGGTCGACGCGGTGATGGTCGACGCGTGAGCACAGCGGATCCGAAGATAGTCGTGATGAAGTTCGGTGGCACCTCGGTGGAGGATGCCACGGCTATCCAGCGCACCGGGCACATCGTGCAGGCACGGCTGGCGAGAGGTCTGCAGCCCGTGGTGGTGGTCTCTGCGATGAGCAAGGTGACCGACCAGCTGCTGGCGTGTGCGGCCGCGGCGTCGGCCGCGCGTGGCAATCGTGAGCCGGCGCTGGAGATCGCGGCGAAGCTGCGGGTGCGGCACCTGGAGACCGCGGCTGCGTTGGTGTCCGGCGAGGCTCTCGAAGCGTTGCAGGAAGACATCGGGCGCGCGTTCAACTCGCTGGATGAGTTGGTGCGCGGCATCGCCATTTTGGGCGAGCTGACGGCGCGGACGTCGGACCTGATCGTGAGTTACGGCGAGCGCTTGTCGAGCGTGATCATCGCGGCGGCGTTCGTCGAGCAGGGCATGCCGGCCGTGCACGTGGATGCGCGCGAGGTCATTTTCACCGACGACCACTACGGCAAAGCCACGCCGGACGAAGCGGCGATCGAGCGCGCGCTGGGCCTCAAGGTGAAGCCGTTGCTGGCGACAGGTAAGGTGCCGGTGATGGGCGGATTTATCGGCTCGCACAATGAAGTGACGACCACGTTGGGGCGAGGCGGTTCCGACTACACGGGCGCACTGGTGGGCGGTGGTTTGCATGCGGGCGCCATCGAGATCTGGACTGACGTGAATGGCATCATGACCACCGATCCGCGCATCTGCCCGGATGCGCTGCGAGTTCGCACGATCAGCTTTGAAGAAGCCGCAGAGTTGGCGTACTTCGGCGCCAAGGTGCTGCATCCGGCAACGATTCTGCCGGCCGTGCAGAAGAACATCCCGGTATGCGTGCTGAACAGCCGCAACCCGGGGAATGACGGCACGGTCATCACGGCGATGCCGCCATCGTGTGCGAGCCCCTTCAAGTCGATCGCGGTGAAGAAGCGATTGACCATCATCGACATCGTGGCGAGCCGCATGTTGCTGGCGCACGGCTTTCTAAAGCTGGTGTTCGATGTCTTTGATAAGCACAAGTGCGCGATCGATATGGTGTCAACGTCCGAGGTTTCCATCTCGGTGACGGTGGACAGCCGCGAGGCGCTGCCGGCAATCTCAGCGGAGCTTTCAAAGCTGGCGGATGTGAAGTTCGAAGGCAACAAGGCCTTGATCTGCCTGGTGGGTGAGGATGTACGCGGGCAAAGCGGCATCGCCGGGCAGGTATTTGGGGCAATCTCACACATCAATGTGCGGATGATCTCGCAGGGTGCCAGCGAGATCAACATGAGCTTCATGGTGAACGAAGAGGATGCCGAGGAGGCTGTGCGAACACTGCATCGCCAGTTCTTCCGGCAACCTGATCCTGCGGTCTTCGATGTCGAAGCGCGGGCTGTGGCAACAGCGGTTTAGGAGATCGGATCACGATGCGCGTCCTTGTTTTGGGTGTTGGCAAGACCGGCAAGCTGGTGGCCTCCGTGGCCGCCGAGCACGGCCACAGTGTGCATGTGCTGGATGCGACGGAAAACAAGAACGCAGCGGCGTTAACGGCGCCGTTTGTTGCCGGATTTGACGTAATGATTGACTTCACCACCCCGGAGGCAGTGATCGCAAACATGCGCGCCTGCCTGGCCAACGGCGCCAAGATGGTGGTGGGCACCACGGGATGGTACGGCAGCCTGCCGGACATGAAGGGCCTGGCCGAGCGGCGTGGCGCTGCCTTGTTGTACGGCACCAACTTTTCTGTCGGCGTGCAAATGATGATGAAGCTTGCCGGTGAGATGACCAAGCTTCTAAAGCCGGCGGGCTACACCTTTGCCATCCAGGAGACCCACCATGTGACCAAGCTGGATGCGCCCTCGGGTACGGCGCTCACGTTGCGCGATGCGGTGCGCTTGGCTGCCGGTGGGGACGAGGTGCCGATTGAGTCGGTGCGGCACGGGGAGGCCGTGGGCCTGCATGTGCTGGTGGCGACCGGGTCGGGCGACAAGATCTCGTTGACGCATGAGTCGCAGTCGCGGCGCGCCTACGCGGAAGGTGCGGTACGCGCGGCGGAGTGGCTGGCGCAGAAGAAGCCCGGCGTATATGACTTCCGCGACATCTTTGAAACGCTGTAGGC
>CAXTRU010000148.1:0-8630 GCA_964246665.1 uncultured Acidobacteriaceae bacterium | reverse complement strand
ATCCTCATGACCAGCAGACTCGTTTCCCTCGCAAGTGCATAACAGGCTCTAGTGCGATAGCGTGCACGTTCTGGTCGTTGTTGACCTCTTGCAGCTTGTTCTTGTCAGCCCCGGAGTGTGCGTAATAGATCGCGGCGGCCTTTCCGCTCTTGGAAAGATTCGATTCCGGCATTTGGGGTTTGGCAGGAGGTACGTGTTCACCCATCGAGTGAACGCGAGTCCCACGCCTTCTCCCGGCCCTGCTTCAAGCGAGGCCATGACGTCCATGCCTGCGTAAATCAGGGTGAGACATGGCAGTATCCGGCGAGCTTTGAGGCAGTCTTGGGCGGCTGCGAGGGTCTGACCCATGTTCTGAGCGATGTTGTCGATGTTTTCTGCTGGCACTATGTCCTCCGGCTCGAATAGATGCTCTGACGCGGACTACAACCAGCAAAAGGGGCCGTGGAAATGCTGGAGCCGTGCAAAGCGTGGAACGGTGAAACTGTCCCACCCTTCACACCGCTCCGTGGAAGAGGCCGATACAGCCGGGCTCTTCCACATTCCCCCAGCCCTCGAGGGCGGCTTTATAGAAAGAAGAAAGCAGGAAAAGCTACTGCTGGACGGGGCGACTGATCCAGGCGATGACCCAGGTTATGTCGAAAGGGGATCAGCAGCACAAGGCCGAAGACCGCTACGGAAAGCAAGCTCGCCAGGCGCGACACCGCGTTATTAATGCCGGAAGCAACACCGGACTCTTCCACTGGGACGGAGTTCATCACCGCCGTGGTCAGCGGCGCAACGCTGATCGCCATACCCACGCCCAGCACCATCACCGCAGGGAAAAACGTGGTCCAGTACGACCCGCCGATGGCGGGGCGTCCGGCAAGCGCGAAGCCAAGCGCCGCCACCAGCGGACCCACGGTAAGCGGACCGCGCGCGCCATAACGGTCAATCAGCCCGCCCGACCAATAGGAAGAAAGAAAAAGATCAGGATCAGCGAGAGCAGCGCCGCCCCCGCCTCCGTCGCCATGTAGTGCTGCACCTGAATCAGGTTTAGGGGAATAACAAGAGCAGACCATTCAGCGCTGTGTACAGAAACAGCGTTGACAGGTTGGCGCCGGAGAAGTTGCGTGAACGAAAGAACCGCAGGGGCACCATCGGACTGGGCACCCGTGTTTCAAACACAAGACGAGCGATCAGGCACACGGAGCCGATGGTGGCGGAGAGCCAGACCGCCGGGCCGCGTCGATGCGCCTCAATCAGCGCAACGGTGATGCCGGCCAGCCCCACCGTTCCAAGAACCGCTCCTACCCAGTCCAGGCCGCCACGCATCTGCTCGTTGCGGCTCTCGGGCACGCGCCAGAAGGTAATCACCAGCGTGGTGATGGCAAGCGGCAGATTCAGAAAGAAGACCCAACGCCAGGAAGCCGTATCAACCAGCCATCCATCTAAGACAGGACCGACAGCCGCCGTTACCGCACTGAACCCGGACCAGATGCCGATGGCTCGGCCGCGGCTTTGCGGTGGAAAAAGGCGCTGATATTGGCCAGGCTACCCGGGACCAGCAAGGCAGCGCCGATACCCTGCAAACCGCGCGCTGCGATGAGCCAGACGATCGAGGGCGAAAATCCGCAAAGAACTGAGCCAACGGCAAACAACGCGACACCGACGGCGAACACAAAGCGCCGTCCGTACCGGTCACCCAGTGAGCCGCCCACCAGCAGAAGCGAGGCTAAAAACAGCGCATATGCCTCGATGACCTACTGGATCTCATTCGCGTCCGCGTGAAATCCGGACTGCCGGGCGGGCAGGGCCACGGTGACCGCTGTGCTATCGATGAACGCCATGCTGGAAGCCAGAATGGTGGCCGCGAACACCCATCTGGCGTGAGGTGTTCGAAGCAGCGACTCTTCATTTCCGGACGCAACAGACGTTGGTGTCTTCAAGGGATTCGGCACAGCGCGTTAGCATCATCATATCCGGCGCAAGCTCTCGCTCTCGCAACCCTCTGATTAGCGCTTCCATGTTGCCAAGGCAATTGGCGCGGTCTCTGTTCGCGCGCAAGGAGATTGCCCAAAACTCTGCTTTGTGCCGTTCTTCGCATACGCGCGCCACCATGTTGCATGGCATTCTCCTCCGGCTCCGCTCATAGCACGCTTTGAATTACACGGGCTCTCGCGTGCCTCGACGCTTCGATCAAATCTTTCGGTACATGGAGGCAAAAAGGTTGCATTCACTAGTCGCGTAACGTTACGGGCGGGCGAGCGGAGCCGCGAATCTGCTTGCGTCCTTGCGACCCATGCCTGAGAATAGACCAGCTTTTCTCCGACGTCGGTTGAGGTTTTATGCGGTTCGGCTTTGTAGGCCGTCTTGGGACGGCCGTGTATTTGTTGCTTCTTGTTTCAGCAGGTTGGTCTCAGAACGGTTCCGCGGGAAGCCCCTCTGCTTCCTTCAGCTCGTCCGTTCCCATTGCCTTTGAGGCCAACCGGGGCCAGGCCGCTCCGCAGTATCGCTTCGTCTCCCGGCATCTCGGTGGCGACGTCCGCTTCACCGCTGCCGGTCCTGATCTGGTGCTCGCCGGCCGCGGGGCCGCCGCAAATATTCAGTTGCGCGTTCTTGGCCAAGGTGGCAACGGTGTGCTCGAAGCGCAGGATCCGCTGCCCGGGCGAGTGAACTACCTGCATGGCGCCGACCCCGCCCACTGGATCACAGGCACACCGACCTACAGCCGCATCGCCTACAAAGACCTGCTGCCCGGCGTCGACCTGCTGTTTTATGGCGACAACGGACATCTTGAACACGACTTCGTGGTCGCGCCGGGTGCGGATCCAGCTTCCGTCCGCTTCACGCTGAACGGCGCCGATGCGCTTCACCTGAGCCCCCATGGCGACCTGGCCGTTTCGGCTGCGGGCAAGCAGCGCGTCCTGCGCCGCCCGGAGGCCTATCAGGGATCCGGCCTCCAGCGAACGCCCGTGAAGGCGTCCTTCCGCATGCGGGGCAAGGTGGTGTCCTTCGACCTGGGCGCGTACGACAAAAGCCGCGCTCTGGTCATCGACCCGGTCCTGGTCTTCTCAACCTACCTGGACGGCAGCTCCGGCGACACCTCATCCGCCATCGCCACAGACACAGCCGGCAACATCTACGTCGGCGGCCGCACCACCTCGCCGGACTTCCCCACCGCGGGGGCGTACAAGGGCACCTGCCCGAACTGCAATGACAACCAGGGCGACGCCTACATCGCCAAGCTCGACCCCACAGGCAAAACTCTGTTGTTCTCCACCTATATCGGCGGCAGCAACGACGAGTCCATCGACGACCTGAAGATTGACGGCAATGGCAACATCGTGGCCGTCGGTGCAACCGGATCTTCGGATTTCCCGAAGGCCGGCAGCTATGCCAGTGCAAACTCCGGCATGTTTGTGCTCTCGCTTTCCGCCTCCGGCACCACCCTCGTCCACAGCGAGGTCCTGCCCGGCACCGAAACCTCCTACGGAGACTATGGGCTGAACCGGTACTCCCTGGCGCTGGATACGGCGAACAACATCTACGTCGGCGGTATCGCGGACGTGTACCAGTCCATCACGCCATACCCCACGACGGCCGGCACCTACGGACAGGGCAAGTACACCTCCGGCGAGGCCCTATTTGCCACCAAATTCAGCCCTTCCGGGACGCTGCTCTACTCCACACTGATCCCTCCCCAGAGCAACAATGTCAGCTTCTTTCCCCATGTGGGCAAGATCGTGGCCGACCCGCAAGGCAATCTCTACATGGCGGGTTTGGCGCAGGTGGGACACCTCCAACCAACCCGCCAACGGTGGCTCAGGAGGGTACCTGCTGGAGCTGAGTGCCGACGCCTTTGCACTGAGCTTCTCCCGCTTTCTCCCAGGGGTCGATACCGCTCTTGCGCTGGCCAGGGCCTCTGACGGCACGCTCTACGTCACCGGGAACACCTCGGAAGCAGATCTGCCCGTCAGTCCCAGTGCCTTCCAGAAAACCCCCAGCTGTGGCCAAACGAGCGGATGTAGCGGTGCGTACCTGCTGCACGTAAGCGCCGATGGAACGCAAATCCTCGCCGGAACCTATCTCGCCGGTGTGCCGGCCGATGGCGGCGCATCCTTCGACAGTCTCGCCCTGGACGCTTCAGGGAATGTGTTCCTTGCCGGCAACACGGGTTCCTCCCTGTTCCCCATGGCAAACCCAATCGTCTCGTATCTGGACGAAACGCAGAACTTCACTGCCGTTGGATCCTTGCTGGCAGAAGTCTCCGGCGACCTCTCGCAGCTCCTGTTTTCCAGCTTTTTCAACGGCGACGGCGCCGGCTCCATCATGTCGTCCATGGCCCTCTCGCCCTCCGGCAGAGTCGTCTTTACCGGCGGAACCTACGCGGACACCGGCTTCCTCACCACGCCGGGATCCTTCCAGCCTTCCGCTCCGCCGCGCCTGCAGCCGCTCACCGGGTACCGCCACCAGTTCGTCGCTTCCATCGACCCCAGTGTTCCCGCGGCCTCCCCGTGTTTTGACAACAGGTCGCCCGCTTTCGGCAAAGTTCCCGCAGGCCAGATCTCGCACGTCGTCGTCAACCTGACCAACTGCGGCAATGCTCCCCTTTCGATCGGGTCTGCCGTCTCAGGATCCTCCCTTGTCTCGGTGTCGCAGACCTGTGGAACGATCGCTCCCGGCGGCGTCTGCGGCCTTCAATTGAACTACGCGCCCATTGACTCCTCCGGGCTCTCCACCACGGTTACACTGACGCTGAACACCCAGATCCCCACGCAGCTTCTCCACGTCTCCGGAAGCGGCGTTGCGCCAAAGCTCTCAGCGCCGGTCAGCCTGGGCCTCGGCGAGCTGGTTGTCGGGACAACCCAGCCCATCCTCCTCAGCGCAAGCCTGAGCAACGTCGGCACCGCACCGCTGACCATCACCGGACTTACCGCTAGCGGCGACTTCGCAGTCACCAATCACTGCCCAGCGACGTTGCCGGTCGCTTACGGGTTCTGCTCCTTCGAGATCAGCTTCCTCCCGTCCGCCACAGGTGTGCGCACCGGTACGGTGACTGTCTTCAGCAATGACCCGCTGCATCCGCAGACCGTGATCCCGCTGAGCGGAACCGGTCTGGCCCAGCAGCCGCTTCCCACCCTTGTGTCGCTCTCGCACCAGACGCAGATTGTCTCGTCCGCAGGGGCTTCGATCGGAGTTACGGGTGCGGACTTTACACCGCAATCAGTGGTCCGCGTGAACGGCCTTCCCGAACCCACAACCTTTCAGACGAATACCGCGCTACAGGTCTCCATCCCGCCCTCGTTGCTGTCGTCCCTCGGCGAGCTTTCCCTCACCGTCTTCAATCCGGGACCGGGCGGAGGCGAAAGCCAGCCCCAACTCTTGAGTGTGTACAAGACCCTGCTCATTAACCCGGCTGCGGTAGTTTCGGTGCCCTCCCGCAACATGCTGTACGCGGCGATTCCCGGCTCCTCCACCACAAACCAGAACACAGTCCTTCCTATCGACCCGACTACAGGCACCCCCGGAACTCCCATCCCTGTCGGGCACGACCCGCGTCTCATCACCGCGTCCAGCGACGGCGCGTACCTGTACGTCGCACTCAAGCAGGACAACGCCGTACAGAGGATCAATCTGCAAACCCAGGCGGTCGATCGCACCTTCCCGTTTGCCGTCGATCAGTTCTGCCATTGCAACAACGTCACCGCCAGCGATCTCGAGGCAGTTCCGGGTTCACCCCAGGAGGTTCTGCTCGCCCAGTCATCTTTACTGTCGCTGTACAACGACGCAGGCCTGGTGAATACAGTGCCCGTCACTCCCTATCCCAGTTCCACCAGCTTCATCAGCCTCGCATTTGCAGGCAGTCCGCTCGCTGTATACGCTCTGCCCTTCACGCTGGACCAGCAGTCGTTTTTCTCCGTCATCGGGCTAAGTGCCCAGGGCCTGGTCTACACGCTTCCGACGGGCGGCAACTACGGAGGCAACAACACGACCGGTAACCAGGTCGTCTCCGACGGGAATCTGCTCTACACAAGCGGCGGCGAAGTTTGGGACCCGGGAGCCAAGACGCAAACCGGCCGGTTTCTCACCACGAACACGAGCGCCGTGCTCTCTTACAGCGGCTCCCCATCGATCACGCTGGATCCGGGCGGAAAGGCCATCTTCGCCTTCGGCCAGCAGAACGACTCCCAGTACACGTCAGCCCTCGTACTGTCCGGCTACAACCTCCACACCCTTGCGCTGACCGGCTCTCTCGACTTCGCCCCTCTATCTTGGCCCGAACTGTCAAACCTGGTCCGCTGGGGGAGCAATGGATTCGCCTTTCTTGCCTCCGGAGCAGGGCTCACCGACACCGAGCTCTACATCGGCGTCAGCAGCGTGATTCCCGGGGCAACCTCCGGCAATAATCCAACACCGGTCCTCACCGCGCTGTCCCCTACCTCCGCCAGTGCGGGAAGCCCCGCCCTGACCCTGACCGTAACAGGCGCTGCCTTCGTTCCAGGTTCAACCGTGTTCTTCAACGGCACAGGCCTGGTCACCACCTTCGTCAACAGCGCGCAACTCCAGGCAGCGGTTCCGGCCGCGCTCTTGCAGGTGGCCGGGACGCCGGAGGTCACCGTGACCAACCCTGCACGCGGCGGCGGCACATCGGTCAGCGTTGCCTTCACGGTCACAGAGTCCAACGCCACACCTCAGATCACCTTCAACTTACCGAACCAGGTCTTTGGAAATGCCCCGTTCCAGGTGAGCGCCACGTCGAACTCGCCGGCACCCCTGACCTACAGCGTTGTCTCCGGCCCGGCCACAATCGCCGGCACGACAGTCACCCTCACCGGAGCCGGCAGCGTCGTGCTGCAAGCTTCGCAGGCAAGTACCCAGGGATATCAGGCCGGCTCGCAGACGGCCACCTTTCTTGTCGCCAAGGCCACACCGCAGGTCGCCTGGGCGACGCCAGCGTCCATTCCCTATGGCACCGCGCTGGGCTCGGCGCAGTTGAACGCCACCTCCACCACGCCGGGCACCTTCACCTACACACCCGCCGCCGGCACCGTGCCCTCCGCGGGAACACAAACGTTGTCGGCCGTGTTTACGCCGGCCGATTTCGCGAACTACATCACCGCGACCGCCACCACGACCTTGACTGTAAGCAAGGCCACACCCCAAATCACATGGCCAACGCCCGCCGGGATCACCTACGGCACAGCCCTCGGCGCGGCGCAGTTGAACGCCACTTCCAATACACCGGGCGTCTTCACCTACACGCCTGCCGCCGGCGCCGTCCTTGCAGCCGGCACACAGACGCTGAGCGTGTCCTTCACGCCGACCGATACCGCAAACAACGCAACGGCAAACGCCACCTCCACCCTCACCGTGGCGCAAGCCCCGCTGACCGTGACGGCGGCCGACGCCACACGCGTCTTCGGCACGGCAAACCCAACCTTCGCCGCAACCCTGAACGGCGTTGTCCATCAGGACGTCTTGTCCGCTTCTGCCAGCAGCGCGGCCCTCATCACCAGCCCCGTAGGCACCTACCCCATCCTCCCGGCAGCCGCGGGCGATGCTCTCCCCAACTACAAGGTGACGACCGTCAACGGCACATTGACCGTCACGCAAGCCGCGAGCAGCGTCACACTGGCCACCTCCGCCGCATCCACCAACACCGCTGTGCCCGTCACGTTCACCGCGACAGTCGCCTCCGCCACCAGCGGCACGCCCACCGGTACGATTCAATTCCTGCTCAACGGCACATCCCCCCTCGGCACCGCGTCCCTGGCAAACGGCACGGCAACCCTCAGCAGCGCGCTTCCCGCTGGGAATCAGAGCATCACAGCCCTCTATAGCGGAGATCCTGACTTCAAGGGCTCTGCCTCAAGCGCAGTCGCAGAAACCGTGCTCGTGCCCGACTTCGCCGTAACGGCAACCCCGGCAAGTCTGTCCATCAAGCAAGGTCAAACGGGCACAGCCACCTTCACCGTCACGCCCCTTAACGGCTTCAACCAGGCTGTCTCCTTCAGTTGCGGACAGCTTCCCAGCTCTGTCTTCTGCAGCTTCTCGCCCGCGACGATCACACCGTCCGGTAGTCCCGTCACCTCTACGCTCACCGTCACCACGACGGCCCCCACCACCGCGCAGTCCCGGGACGCCGGGCCCTTCCGCCGGTCGCCGCGACCGCTCGAAGTAGCGACCGCTCTTTGCCTGCTGCCCTTCGTCCTGCGACGGAGACGCGCTGCGCTCAGCCGCCTTCTCGCGTTGCTGATAGTCCTCGCTATGCCGCTTCTGGGCGGCTGCGGCGGAGGCACAAACCCGCCACAGCTCGTCGGCGGCACACCTGTGGGGACTAGTCAGGTCTCCGTCACGGTGAGCTCCGGCGCAGGCTCCACCGGTTCCCAGCACACGGCCAACCTCACCATCACCATCACGAACTGAGACCCGACCCACGCTACATCGAGCCACCTCCAGGCGCCCGGCCACCGCGCTGATCGCCAGGCTCTACAAGGCCAGCTCACTCCTGTGCACCAGCGCCCTTCTGCTCCTGACACCCACGCCGCGCGCCGTGGGTGCAAGCAAACCCACGGCCGGCGCTGCCGCCCCATCCACGATCTCTCTGGGAACGCGGACACTTCCGTTGCTCTTTGAAGAGAATCGCGGCC
>CAXTRU010000147.1:3935-8658 GCA_964246665.1 uncultured Acidobacteriaceae bacterium | reverse complement strand
GTCGTAGACCTCGGCCTGTTCACGACTCAGCGATGCCGGTTCCAGCAGCGGCAAACGCCTGTTCTTTTCAGCCTCGTCGGCTCCCATAGCTTACCCTCGAGCGCGCGATTCCAGCCACGCGTCACACCTACGATGCGGCGAGCCGTCCGTTGTGGCGCATCCTAAGAGCTATGGCACTTCGCACCGCCAACGTGATCGGTACCGGACCCAACGGCCTTGCAGCGGCGATCACGCTTGCGCAACGTGGCGTGGCGGTGACCGTCTTTGAGGGAAGCCGCCAGATTGGCGGTGGCTGCTCCACCGCTGAGATCACGCTACCAGGCTTTCGCCACGACCTTGGATCGTCGTGCTATCCGCTCGGCGTCGCGTCGCCGTTCTTCAGCACGTTGCCGCTGGCGCACTATGGGCTTCGCTGGATTGAGCCCGACGTTCCGCTCGCCCACCCGCGGCCGAACGGCCAGGCGTTGCTCCTGCAGCACGACCTGGAGGCCACCGCGGAACAGTTCCGGCGACCTGGCGACGACCACGACGCACGCGCCTGGCGCTTGCTGCTTGCCAGCTCCGTCCGCGACTTCCCGGCCCTGGTCGCCGACTTTACGCGGCCGCTCTTACGCATCCCGTTCAATCCCGTAGCGATGGCCACCTTCGGCATGGCCGCGGTGTGGCCCGCCAAGCTGCTGGCCGAAGCCGTCTTCCGTAACGAGGACGCCCGCGTTCTGTTTGCGGGTTGCGCCGGGCACTCCGTTCTGCCGTTGACGCACATCGTGTCCTCGGCGGTGGCGGTGGTTCTGGCAGCGGCCGGGCATACCTCCGGCTGGCCGATCATCGCCGGCGGCGCGCAGGCCCTCACGGACTCTCTTGCGGCCTACCTGCGTGATCTCGGTGGGGAGATCGTGACCGAACACCCCGTCCGCACGTTGAACGACCTGCCACCCGCGGATGTCACCTTCTTCGACACCTCCGTCCGTGCACTCACCCAGATCGCCGGCGACGCGCTTTCCCCGGCGTTCCGCACACGGCTTGCACACTTCCGCCGCGGTCCCGGCATCTTCAAGATCGATTACGCGCTTTCCGGCCCCATTCCCTGGCAAGATCCGAACTGCCTGCGCGCCGGGACTGTCCACGTGGGCGGCTCCCTTGCGGAGATGGCCCGCTCCGAGCACGACGCCTTTGCCGGCCGCCTGCCCTCGCCTGATGAAGACAAGCCCTTTCTTCTGCTGGTACAGCCCAGCCTTTTTGACCCGAGCCGCGCGCCTGAGGGCAAGCACACGGCCTGGGCTTACTGCCACGTCCCGGCCGGCTCCACCGCGGACCGCACCGCGGCCATTGAGGCCCAGATCGAACGCTTTGCGCCCGGGTTTCGCGATGTGGTGCTGGCCCGCCGTACCTGGAACTCCGAAGACCTCACGGCGTGGAACCCGAATCTGCTCGGCGGCGATGTTTCGGGTGGCTCCATGACGCTGAATGGCCTGCTGGCGCGCCCCACGCTGCGCACCTATCGCACGTCCAACCCCAGCCTGTATCTTTGCAGCGCGTCCACGCCGCCGGGCGGCGGTGTACATGGCATGGCCGGGCACAATGCCGCCATGGCTGCCCTGCAGGACCACCTCAGCTAAGGCCCGAGCCACGCTCGCCGAGGCCTACGGCTAGGCCCAACTCCATCCAGCGGGAGCAGCGTCCCAGGTTCCGGGGAACTCCGCGTCAGACGCCCCACGAAAGCGCATCGAGAGCACCTCGTCGAACACCTCATCGCGCTTGGCTGCCGTCCCTGGGCGGTCCAGGACCTCCTGCCACCAGTGCAGCCGCGCCTCCCGCCGTCCCTCTTGCCAAAGCGTGTCCTGTCGCATCAGAACCTCACCACCACGCCGGTGGACGCAGTTAAGAGTTCACCACCGGTGATGTCCACGGCGCGCCAGTCGATCCAGCGGCCCTGGCTGATGTCCAGCCCACCGCCAACCTGGTAGCCGAACTCCGAACCCGTGGACTGCAAGCCATTGCGTTGGCCTTCCAGCCCGACCACGATCACGCCGTAGGGCCGAAATCTGCGGCCGTTGTACGCCAGCCGACCGCCGGCCATCAACTCATACGTGGACGGCGCCGCCAGGCCACGCACCTCAAAGCCGAGCCCGACCGGTCCGCCCTTCAAGAACGTGTCGTAGAGGCCGACGCCGGCCCCGGCCGTTCCGTAGCTTGCGTAGCCGGTGCCGCTGGGTGCAAACACCGCGGTCAGTGTGCCGAAGACGCCCTTCTGCGCCGCCGCAGGCCGCGCCGTGCCAAGCCCCGCAACCAACAATCCGATAGCCAGTCGACCAAGTCGCACAGTTCATTCCCTCCAACGCTTCCAGGGTTACCGATGGGGCACTTGTCCCAAAAGTCGACAGCAAGGAACACCGCTACGTCGAACGGCGTATGGACTGGGGCAAGCGGGGCAGGCAGACTGCACAGCAGTGGTAGGCGACCGGGGGAGCACATGACGAGGTTTGCTGCAGCCGCGCAAGTGAAGGTTTCACCGACCGCACTCACCTCTGCGCCGCTGATTCGTCCTCAGCTTTGAGCGATGAGGCGGTACCCTACAGGGAGATCGTCTCGTTGCAGGAGAACCACCATGTCTTCGGGCGCGCACCCCATGTCAGGTCCAATCCCGCCCCGGCTCGTTGGGGGCGTACGTACGGCCACGCTGCCAGCGCAACCGGGCGTCCCCTGGTACATCTGGACGGGCGTGGCGGCGATTACCTCGGCCACCATCGGCGGCTCGTGGGATGTCGCATGGCACCGCTCCATCGGCCGCGACACGTTCTGGACGCCCGCGCACATGATGATCTATCTGTGCGGCGTGCTGGCCGGCATCATCGGCCTGTTCTTGATTGCCCAGGTGACGCTGCGCCGCGATGCCGAGCTGCGCGCCGCTTCGGTCTCCGTGTTTGGCCTGCGTGCGCCGCTGGGCGTCTTTCTCATGGGCTGGGGCGGCGTGGCCATGCTTACCTCCGCACCCTTCGATAACTGGTGGCACAACGCCTACGGCCTGGACGTGAAGATCGTTTCGCCGCCGCATGCATTGCTGATCCTGGGCATTCGCGCCGTCAGCTTCGGCGTGCTCTTTCTGATCCTTGCCGCGATGAACCGCGCCGCCGAAGCGCACGACCCGAACTTCCCCACGCTGCAAAAGATGCTGCTGTACCTCGGCGGCCTCACCGTCGGCGGGCAGATGTTCTTCCTGCAGGAGTACACCTGGGATGTCGTTTTGCATCGAGCGATCGCCTACATCGCCATGGCCATCGCTGTGCCGGTACTCTTTGCCGCATTTTCGCAAGCCTCACACTTCCGCTGGGCCGCGACCACGACGGCGGCCATCTACACAGCGATCATTCTGCTGGAGATCCTCATCTTCCCGCTCTTTCCCGCGCAGCCCAAGCTTGGGCCGGTCTTCTTCCCGGTCACACATCTCGTACCGGCCAAGTTCCCCGCGCTGATTCTCGCGCCGGCCATCGCGCTTGACCTGTTTTGGCAGCGCACCCGCACGTGGAAGTTCTGGCAGATCGCGCTGGTCTCCGGCATCGTGTTCGTTGCGGTGCTGTTCGCGGTAGAGTGGCCCTTTGCCAGGTTCCTGATGTCGCCGTACAGCAACAATCGCTTCTTCGGCAACATCTACTTTGACTACAACGCGCGCCCCGACGGCTACGACCGCATGCGCCGCTGGTTCCACCCCGATAGGGGCCTGCCGCTCGCCTTCGGCCTGCTGCGCGCCACGCTGTATGCCGCTATCTCTACATGGATCGGCCTCGCCTTCGGCCGCTGGATGCGCAAGGTGCAGCGATGACGCCGGCTTCCGCCCAGGGTAAGCCGGCATCCGCCCAGCTAACCCCGGCTTACGCGTACCGGCCCTGCCTCGTCGGTTTGTCATTCCCGGAGGGAATCTGTGTTGTGGGCTGCAACGAGAAAGCCCGGACATACCGTTCCGGCAATGCGTCGTTTCGACCGGAGCGCGCCGCGCGTAGTGGAGAGACCCGCCGTTCTTCGGCAGCGCCCCGGCTCATCGCGATCCTGATCGCCCTGCTCGCCCTGCTCACCACCCCCGCCCACGCCCACGTCGGCTCCAAGGACGTCTTCGAGCAGGTGGTGGCCGGACCCTACAAGTTCTTCGTCACCATCCGCCCGCCTACCGTGATCCCTGGCGTCGCCACCGTGGAGGTACGCGTCTCCGGTGCGGCAGTCGACACGCTCACCATCACGCCTGTCCCGCTCGTGGGCGAAGCATCCAAGCACCCACCCACGGCCGACCCCATGCGCCGCTCGCCCGAAGACCCCGCTTTTTTCACCGGCTCACTTTGGCTGATGGGTTCGGGCTCCTGGCAGGTCAGGATGGAGGCGACCGGCGCGGGCGGGCCCGCCACCGCCAGCGTTCCCGTGCCTGCCATGGCGCTCACCGTCATGCGCATGCAGCGCCCGCTCGGGCTGCTATTGGCGCTTCTGGGACTCACCCTTGTGGTGGGGATGGCCGGCATCATCTACGGCGCTGTCCGCGAGGCCCGGCTTGCCCCGGGTCGCGAGCCCACGCTGGCTCGGCAGTACCGGGCCCGCATCGCCGGCCTGGTCACGCTGGTGCTTCTGCTGGTTGCGGTGTGGGGCGGTGACAAGTGGTGGAACGTCGAAGCCGCGGCCTACTCTGCAGACATTTTTCGTCCGCTCGCGCTGCGCTCCATCCTGCTTGGCAATACGCTCGACC
>CAXTRU010000147.1:274-3925 GCA_964246665.1 uncultured Acidobacteriaceae bacterium | reverse complement strand
TTCCCGATGAGCAGGGCCGACGACGCGCCAACGACGATCTTCTGCCCGACCACGGCCACCTGATGCACCTGTATGCCATTCGCTGGCCGGAGATGGACGCCGTATACCACCTCCATCCCACCCTCGCGGGCCCGGGCGAACTGCGCATGACGATCCCGTCCATGCCGCCCGGCAGCTACCATCTATATGCCGACATCGTGCACCGCAGCGGCTTTCCTGAGACCCTGACGGCCACGCTGAACGTGCCGCCCGACGCCTCGCACTATTTCCTTGACGGCGAAGACGCGGCAGCCTACCCGGCCCCGTTGAGCCAGGGCGATCTCGGCGATCGCTACAAGCTTCCGGACGGCTACACAATGGTTTGGGAGCGCCCGGCGAGCCTGACCGCTAACACCGCGCAGGTCTTCCGCTTCATCTTGCTCGACCCGCACGACAACCCCGCCACAGGCATGCGCCCGTACCTCGGCATGGCCGGGCACGCGGCGTTCGTCAAGGCGGATGGCTCCACCTTCGCCCACACGCACCCGGACGGCAGCGCCGCGATGCCTGCCATGATGCTGGCCAACGCCGGCAACGGCATGAACATGGGCGCCGGCATGAGCGACATGGCGCTGCGCAGCACAGCCAGCGCCGACGCCAAGGCCCCCACCAACACCGGCATGGGCGGGGTCGACGCCAATCACCCCGCAGAGGCTCCCGAGCCGCTCGCCCCCGTCGTCGAGTTCCCTTACGGCTTCCCCAGCCCCGGCCGCTACCGCATCTTTATCCAGATGAAGCACGACGACACCGTAGAAACGGGCGTTTTCGACGCCGAGGTGCATTAGCCGAGCGGAATGCCTTAGCCGTTATGGTCAAAGCTCTTTTCCGAGCAGGAGGACAGAACCCATGAGCGAGACGGTGTTTGATCGGCTGGTACGCGGTCTTCAGGAGGCCGATGCCTACCTGGAAGGGGAACGCGAGGGATACGCGGTCACTGTTCCGCAGATAGTCGATGTGCGCAAAATCCGCAAGGGTCTGCACCTGACGCAGGCGGCGTTCTCGCAGCGTTTTGGGTTCAGTCTGGAAGCAGTGAAGCATTGGGAAGGGGGCCGCAGAACACCGGAAAGCCCTGCACGCGCGTATTTGACTGTGATCGAGCACAATCCCAGGGCCGTGCTGGAAGCTCTGCAGCCCCATGCCGCCCAAGAGACAGCGCAGCAGAGGAGCCAGGCAAAACGACGGGCCTAGACCATCCTCATCAAGCAACACGCCCCGTAGCCGCCACCCGCGCATACCACTTCGCCGAGTCCTTGGGCGTCCGTGTCTGGTCGCGGAAGTCCACGTAGGTCAGGCCGTAGCGCTGGCTGTAGCCGTCGGCCCACTCGAAGTTATCCAGCAGCGTCCATGCATGGTACGACCGCACCTTCGCGCCGTCCTGGATCGCCCGCGCCAACTCCTTCAGGTAGCTGCGGAAGAAGGCGATGCGCCGTGCGTCGGGCACGCGTCCGCCCTCTTTGGCGTACGGCGCGTCCAGGTAGCTGCAACCGCTTTCGGTAATCTCGATCGGCGGGAAGCCATACTCGCGCGAGATCTGCATCACCAGGTCGTAGATGCCCTGCGGATAGACCTCGAGCCCGGCATCGGTCAGCGGACCTTCGGTCGGCATCTCCGCATGGAAGCCGGTGAAGGTGTCGCGTGACCCTCCATCCAACTCCGTTTCCGTCCCAAACTGCCCGCCACCGCCGCTGTGGCTGGCCCTGGCATCGGAGACCACCCGCCGCGTGTAGTAGTGAAAGCCCACCCAGTCCAGCGGCGCCTTCAGGATCGCTTCGTCGCCTGGCCGAAAACCCATTGTCTTCAGCGGCATGTCGCCAACAAAGGCCTCCGGGTACGCGCCGGTCATCGCGGCGTGGAGGAAGAACACGTTATTCATCGCATGGTACCGGGCCGTGGCGGCCTGGTCCGCGGCGCTGGGCGTCTTCGGGTAGGCCGGAGCCATGCCGTACGCACTGCCCACGGTCGCCTTGGGTGAGGCCGCCTTCAGCGCCCGCAGGGCCTCCGACTGCGCCAGCCCCAGCGTGTGCGCCGCCCGAAGAAACAGCGCCGGATCGGCCTTGCCCGGGGGAAAGGCCCCCGCGCCGTAGCCCAGGTACGCAAACGTCCACGGCATGTTGAACGGCGCCCAGACCGTGATGCGATCGCCAAGATGTTTGCCCAGGAGGCCCGCGTAATCGGCGAAGTAATGCGCGAGATCACGGTTGGGCCACCCGCCCCGATCTTCGAGCGCCTGCGGCAGATCCCAGTGGTACATCGTGCAGAACGGACGCTGGCCCGCCTCCAGCACGGCATCCACCACGCGCGAATAGTGATCCATCCCTTTGGTGTTCACCAGCCCCGTCCCGGTCGGCTGGATGCGTGGCCACGAGATCGAAAAGCGATAGCTGCGCAGGTTCATCGCCTTTACCAGCTGCAGGTCGTCGCGGTAGCGGTGATAGTGGTCGCACGCTACATCTGCAGTAGCCGCGCCGCGGATCTTGCCGGGGCTGTGCGCGAACCTGTCCCAGATGGACTCCCCCTTGCCATCCTCGTTCCACGCGCCCTCTACCTGGAATGCAGAGGTCGCAATGCCCCACAGGAAGTCTTTCGGGAACTGCGCACCTGAGCCCTCAGGCTCTGCGAATGACAGCGGCTCCGATCCCTTGCCCATTGCGCGCGCGACTCCGGGCAGGGCCGCTGCCGCCGCGGCCCCCAGGCTCCCTGAAACGAAACGACGACGATCCATGCACGCTCCTTGCCCCGGGGCCGAGCGCCGCAAGCGCCAGGGAGCAACGCCATGGGGCCGCCGCTGCACGGCACCACCATACACGAAACAAGTGCTAGACAATCGCTTGTTTTTAGTTAATGCGCACCACGTACGACGTCGCCTGCGCATCCGGCGCGCCGATCCAGTCTGCGATCGTCGCCGCTTCCGTGCGCCCACGCGTCACCGGGTCGATGCGCACCCAGAACCCGGTTTGCCCGGTGAACTCGGCCACGCGCGCGCCACGGTACTTCGACACCAGCGCTTCTTTCAGGTCCAGCGCATCCTTCACCACGGCGAACGGCCCGGTCTGCACACACCAGCGCCCCAGCGGGTCGGCGCCCGGGTGCGCATACGCCTCGATCCGCACGTGCGCCACGCCGGCGCGATACATCCCAATCTCTTTGGCGGCGACCTCGGACAGATCCATCACACGGCCCTTCGCAAACGGCCCCCGGTCCGTAACCCGCACCAGCGTTGACTGGCCTGTGTCCAGGTTGGTGACCCGCACCGTGGACCCGAGCGGCAAGGTCTTGTGCGCCGCCGTCGGTGCGCCCGCGCCATACAACACGCCGTCCGACCCCGTATGTCCGTGCGCGTAGTACCAGGTTGCCATGCCGGTCTCGGAGAATACCGGTCGACCGCTCGCGTCATCGAAGAAGCCGCTGCCGGCACGCGGCGTGGTGGGCGTAATCGTGCCGGTCACCGGGCTGCGCGCGTAGCCCGGCGACACCGCCGGGGGTGGTGGCGGCGCATAGGCGGTTTGCTGCTGGTGGTGGCACCCGGCGAGCAGCAACGGAAGCCCGCAAATCAGCCCGGCGCAGAGCCTTCCGACCCCACGCCGAACGTCACGTACATCGCTCACTGGCCGC
>CAXTRU010000147.1:0-243 GCA_964246665.1 uncultured Acidobacteriaceae bacterium | reverse complement strand
TCGGCCAGCTTGCGCAGTTGGTCGGAGGCTGTCCGCAACGCGGCAGAGCCCTTGCTCCGAACCTCAGGCACCACTTCGTCGTCAAGGAACCGGATTGCCCGCCGCAGCTCATCTTCCAGCTGGGAACTGGCCTCGCGGATACGCTCTTCCCATGGCTTGCCGCCCGTTGTCATCGCTTTCCTCCATGCCCTCTTCACGAGCATGGCCCTGCCCTGGATGCCCCGTCAATGCACCATCGGGGGC
>CAXTRU010000146.1:0-8690 GCA_964246665.1 uncultured Acidobacteriaceae bacterium | reverse complement strand
GCGCGGACGAGCGGCAAGCCGTTCCTGATCAACTTCCAGGTGGAGAAAGAAGATGGCGTGTACCCTATGATTGCGCCCGGGGCCGCGCTGCATGACATGGTTCGGCGCCCCAAAAAGGATCCACTGCTTGAGACCGCGGAGGATGCATGACCTTTGGCAGGCCGCCGCTGCACGCGGCCAAGCAAATGACGCGCGGGTAGTGGACGATCGCCCCTTGCAGCGTGCGCCAGGAGTCTTTCTTGCGGCCTAACGAGCACAGCAAAGACTACCTGCATGGCCTGGATGGTTGGCGCGCCGTCGCGATCGGCCTTGTGCTCCTCGATCACTCGCAGTCCCTCCCGTCGGTGCTGCACTTCCTCCAGGGTGGCGGAGGTCTGGGGGTTCGCATCTTCTTTGCGATCAGCGGTTTGCTGATCTGCACGCGCATGCTGCAGGAAGAAGCAAAGTTCGGCAGGATCTCGCTGCCGAACTTCTACATCCGCCGCGTGTTTCGCATCCTTCCACCGGCGGTGCTGTTTCTTGGCGTGCTTGCCGTGCTGGGCGCACTCGCTGTTGTGCCGTTTGAGCGGGCCTCCTGGCTGAGTGCCCTGCTGTTCTACCGCAATTACTACACCTGCTATCACGGCATTAGCCCCGCGGGATGGTTTACCGCACACTTCTGGTCGCTGAGCGTGGAAGAGCACTTCTACCTCCTGCTGCCGTTCATCCTTGTGTTCTTTCGCCCCCACCGCACGAGGGTCTTGTGCGCGCTGATCGCTCTCTCCCTCGCAGCAGGCTTTGTTTGCGTGGCGCACACCGCGGACCCGGATGAGATCAACTGGACCACGCGCACGGAGTACTGCATCGTATCGCTTCTGATCCCCGCGGTGTATGCGCTTCTGCTCCGCGACAAACACCTTCGCAACGCCGTGGCACGGTGGCTCTCTCCGTGGGTGGGATTGGTGCTGGGTGCGCTGTGCGTGACGCGCTTCATTCACCCGTTTGCGACCATGGCGGCTGACGGCCTGTGGTCACTCATCCTGAAATCCGTGCTGTTTCCACTCATGCTGCTGAGCACCGTGTTGCATCCGCATAGCCCGGTAACACGTGTGCTGGATGCAGCGCCGCTTCGCTTTGTGGGCCGCATCTCGTACAGCCTGTATCTTTGGCAAGCGCTCTTTCTCACCCGGGCGTACACGTATGTCAACTACCCCATCCATAACCTGCAGCATCCGCTGGTTGGCATCGCTTGCACGTTTGCCTGCGCCCTTGCGAGCTACTACGGGATTGAGCGGCCGGCTATCCACTTGGGTCGACGTTTCACACAGCCCTCGCCGATTCGTTCGGTGCCGGAGCCTACACCTGTCCACGCAAGCTAACATGGGCTCATCGCCCATCAGCGCTGGAGCCGACCTTACGATCAGCGCAGCTGAGGATCGCATATGCTTCATACATTTGTAGCTTTGGTTCAAGACAAGCCCGGTGTCCTCACCCGCGTGGCGTCCCTCTTCCGGCGCCTGAACATCAACATCGTCTCGCTGACAGTCGGCGAGTCCGAGCGCTCCGACACGTCGCGCATGACCATCGTCTGCGAGGCGCCCGAGACCGCGGCGCATCGCATCAGAGCGTCGCTGTACAAGCTTGAGACGACGGTCGACGTGGACGAAGTGGATCGCGCGGAAGCCGTCGTCCGTGAACTGTGTCTGATCAAGGTGGCCGCGGGGCCAAGCTCGCCGCATGGCGGCTCGTCGCGGTCCCAGATCTTTGAGTTGGCGACCGTCTTCCGGGCGCGCGTGGTGGATCTGGCACCGGAGAGCATCATGCTCGAGATGACCGGATCAGCGTCCAAGATCGAAGGCTTGCTGCAGGTGTTGCGCGAAAGCGGCTATGAGGTGCTGGAAGTGTCACGCACCGGGCGCATGGCCATGCGGCGCGGCCACCATACCAGCCGCGTGCTCAAGGCGCTGGGGTCCACCCCAAACACCTTGAACTCACACAATGTGCTTGACCCGGATGCATTGCCGGAGTTCGAAACACTTCCCAATCAATTCGACGAGCACGACGCGTAGCTTCCCTTCCCCTCACGCTTGTTTCGAGCCACAACCGACGAAAGCAGGAGTCCATGGCAAAGACCTATCACGATCAGGATGCAGACCTTTCCCTTATCCAACGCAAGCGCGTGGCCATCATCGGCTACGGATCACAGGGGCACGCGCACGCGCTAAACCTCAAGGACTCCGGTGTGGACGTCAAGGTCGGCCTACGGCCTGAGTCGCCCTCTGCGAAGAAGGCCCAGAACGCCGGGCTTCAGGTGGTGAGCGTGCCGGAGGCGGCGCAGTGGGCTGACGTGATCATGGTGCTTGTGCCGGACCAGACCGCGGCCAAGGTGTACAAGGAGATCGAGCCCGGCCTGCAGTCGAACGGCGCTGATGGCGAGCCGAAGACGCTGATGTTTGCGCACGGCTTCAACATCCGCTTCCGGACCATCACGCCTCCACCCAACGTGGACGTTTCGCTGGTTGCGCCCAAGGGCCCCGGCCATCGTGTGCGTGAGGTCTTCACCGAGGGTGGCGGCGTTCCAGGCCTGGTCGCGGTGGAAGAAGATCCGAGTGGCAAGGCGCTGGAGAACGCGTTGAGCTACGCCAAGGCGATTGGCTGCACCCGCGGTGGTGTGCTGGAGACGACCTTCACGGAAGAGACCGAAACCGATCTCTTCGGCGAGCAAGCTGTGCTGTGCGGCGGCACCGCGGCGTTGGTGAAGGCCGGCTTTGAGGTGCTGACCGAGGCCGGCTACCAGCCCGAGCTGGCCTACTTCGAAGTGCTGCATGAGCTGAAGTTGATCGTCGACCTGCTCTATCGCGGTGGGTTGGAGTACATGCGCTACTCCATCAGCGACACGGCGGAGTGGGGCGACTATGTGGCCGGGCCGCGCATCGTCACGCCGGACGTAAAAAAGGCCATGCGGGGGCTGCTGGACGACATCCAGTCCGGTGCATTTGCCAAGCGTTTCATCGAAGACCAGAACAACGGCCGCAAAGAGTTCGACGCGATGCGCACACAGGAGCGCAATCACCCGATCGAGAAGGTCGGCGCCGAGCTTCGTGCGCAGATGCCCTTCCTGGATCCGGTCAAGGTGGAAAACGGCACCGTCGTCAAGGTGTAAGGCTTGTTGTATCGCGGCGAAAGGCCTGGCGAGTGCCGGGCCTTCCCCCTGCAGTCGAGTCGCCCTCGCGCATCCAAAAGGGATGGCTACAACAACGGTTCTTCGTCTTCGCGATGGTTTTGGGCTGAACAATCTGCAGGTTGAGCAGGAGCCGCTGGCTGAGCCCGGGCCGGGACAGGTGCATGTTCGCTTCTATGCTGCGTCGTTGAACTATCGCGACCTGATGGTGGCGTTGGGGCAGTACAACCCCAAGATGGAGCTCCCGCGGGTCCTAGGCTCGGACGCCGCGGGTGAGGTCGTCCGCGTGGGCGAGGGCGTGACGGACCTGAAGGCCGGGGACCGCGTGGCCAGCCTCTTCTTCCAAACCTGGCAGGCCGGGGAGATCACACAGACGACGGGCAAGTCGGCCCTGGGCGGCGCCATCGACGGCGTGTTTGCCAGTGATCGCATCCTGCCCGCGACGGGCGTCATCCGCATCCCCGATGCGCTCTCGTTTGAGCAGGCCGCGACGCTGCCCTGCGCGGCCGTGACGGCCTGGAATGCGTTGGTGGAAAAAGGCAAGCTCTGCGCCGGGCAGACAGTGTTGATTCTGGGCACAGGGGGCGTCTCGCTGTTTGGCCTGCAGTTGGCCAAGGCCCATGGGGCGCGCGTGATCCTCACCAGCTCGTCTGACGCGAAGCTGGCGCGTGGCCGCGAGTTGGGTGCCGACGAGACGATCAACTACAAGACCATGCCGGACTGGGATGAAGAGGTGCTGCGCCTGACCGAGAAGCGCGGCGTGGATCACCTCGTCGAGGTTGGCGGGTCGGGCACGCTGCCCAAAAGCTTCCATGCGGTGCGGGTCGGCGGGCATGTACACCTGATTGGTGTGCTCTCCGAACCCGGCAAAGGCGTGGATGTGTTGACGGTGCTGCGCAAGTCGCTGCACTTCAATGGCATCTACGTGGGCAGCCGCGAGATGTTTACCCGCCTGAATGCCGCGCTGGCCACGAACCGCATTCAGCCCGTGATTGACCGGGTTTTCCCGTTCGCCGAGGCCCGCGCTGCGTTTGGGCACATGCAGAGCGGCAGCCACTTCGGGAAGATTGTGCTGAAGCTTCAGGACTGAACGGCGAGCAGGCATGAAGCCACACGGCATGTGCCCGGCATCTGACTCGGCATGCGGCTGACCTCGTTTCTCGCCGGACTAACGCTGATGAGTGCTGCCTATCCCGGACACGGCCAGACCCAGGGCATCACCACGCTGGACGCCCTGCGCGACCGCGCACGACCCTTGCTGATCTTCGCCGCCAAGCCGGACGACCCGCAGTTGGAGATTCAGGTTCGCACGCTGAGCGAGCATGCCGCGGAGGCCCATGAGCGTGACCTTGTGCCTGTGGCCCTGCCCTACAACAATCCCAGCCCGACGCCGGTGCAGTTCTCGGCAACAGACGCCGAGGCCGTGCGGCGGCGCTTCCACGTCGCTCCGGGTGACTTCGCGGTCATTCTGGTGGGCAAGGACGGGGGCGCGAAGCTGCGCTCGGCCAAGCCGCTGTCGATGAAGAAGCTGATCGAGACGATCGACGCCATGCCGATGCGCCAGGACGAGATGCGGGGTAGGGGCGGCCACTAGTCGACTCGGCCCAGGAAGCACATCGGCCCCAAAAAGCAAATCGCCCCCATGCGGGAGCGACTTGAGGAAGCATAAGAACAGAGGCCTAGGCCGTGATTTCGACACCGCGCCAGAAGGCGACCTTGTGCTTCACACTGCGGGCCGCAGCCTTGGGGGCGGGGTAATACCACGCGGCGTCCTGATTCTCCTGGCCGTCAACAAGAACGGTGTAGTAACGCGCAAGCCCCTTCCACGGACAGGTAGAACTCGTCGAGCTGGGCCGCAGATACGCCCGATTCACGCTCTTCTCAGGAAAATAAATGTTGCCCTCTACTGTCTCAATCTCATCGCTCTCTGCCAGGACCTGTCCGTTCCAAATCGCCTTTGCCATGCGCGCGTCCTTTCCTCGGGTCTCGCTGGTGTGCATACACCCACCCGGCCGCGCTAGGGCGGCTGGGGCTCGGAATGCCTCAACCATCTTCTCACAATCTACTGTTTTTGGAAAGTTCTGATTGCAGGCCTCTGAAAGGCCGTAGGTCAGCTCGCCTGCTGAGCTCTTGCGCGAGCTTCCAGCATCTCGCGGATGCGGACACAGCGCTCACGAGCCGCAGGATGAGCCATAACCAGGGCCTCCGTCTGCGGCATGAAGCCGCCCGGGAGGCGTTGGACGTACTCCTGGTTCAGGCGGCCGAACTTGGCGAGCAGGTAGACATTCTCCCCAACCGAGTCGAGGAAAAGCTCGCGGTCCAAGGCGCCGTGGAGAACAAATCCGGCCGCCATCTCCCAGTAACTAATCACCTGGCGCCAGTACTGATTGTGCAAGGAACCGAAGTCCCGCTGCACCATCAGTAGCTCCTCCAGCGACTTCGGCTCAAACTGGTGAAGCACCCAGTTACGCGCCTCGCGCATGCGCTCCTCTTGGCGCAACTGGTACAGCTTGAGAATCAGTTCCGCATCCGCTGTGGTCGCCATCGGCTCAGGCCACCGCTTCCACCACGGGCCGCGTCTTGGACGGGTCGGGACGGCTGATCTCGCGCGGCTCCGGCGCGGGCTTGGGCGGTCCGATCCTTTCCTCGAAGTGGCACTCCGGTCCGGTGGGCTGTTCGTCTTCGGCGCCCTTCTTGGCCCTGCGCTTCGGCAAGCGGTCCCCATTGTTGGGGCAAACCAGGTAGGTGCCTTCCTTATCCGAGATCTCAAGCAGGTACGGCGACTTGCACTGTGGGCACGGGCCGGCCACCATCTTCTGGTTGGAGGTAAAGTCGCACTTCGGGTAGCGCGTGCAGCCGTAGAAGGTGTCACCGCGCCGGTTCTTGCGGGCTGCTACTTCGGCGCCGCACTTGGGGCAGGGCACGTCCAGCAGATCCTGCTTCACGTACTTGCACTTCGGGTAGCCGGAGCAGGCGATGAACTCGCCGTACTGGCCTTCGCGCTGCAGCAAGGGCTTGCCGCACTTCGGGCAGGGCTCCTCGAGCTGCACCGGCGGCTTGGACTGCACCTTTTGGTTGAGCTTGCGGATGGTCTTGCAGGGCGGATCTTCGTTGTACCCCGGGCAGCTCATAAAAGGACCGAAAGGGCCGTTGCGCAGCACCATGACGCGCCCGCAGTTGTCGCAGAACTCCTCTTCGGCCTCAGCGTCCTGGGCTTCGGGGGAGCTGAGGTCCGGCTTGGCGGCAAAGTTTTCCTTGGTGAAGTCGCAGGTTTGCGGCTCCACCTGCAGCTTCTTGCCGCGCCCGGCGCCCTCCTGCAGCGCCTTCAGCAGCTCGGCCTTGTCCTGGACCTCGCGCGAGAAGTGAACGTCCTCCTCGGTCACCGCCTTGACGGTCATCGGGAAGCTCAGGGCGTCGGTAACCTTCTTGACGATGGCCTTAGGGTCTTTTTTCAGGGGACCGAGTGCTACCGTGACCGGCTTGACCTTGGTGAAGTTGGAGCACGAGTAGAACGACCCGAACTTGCCCCACTTCAGGATCAGGGGCGCGCCGCACTTTTCGCAGATCTCGTCGGTCGGCTGCTCCATCGCCTTAATGTCTTCCATCTGCTTTTCAGCGACCTTGAGCTCCTTCTCGAAGTGCCCGTAGAAGCCGTTGAGCAGGTCGGTCCAACGCTCCGAGCCACCTTCCACGGCGTCAAGCTCGCTTTCAAGCTGGGCGGTGTAGCCGGTCTCGAAGATGTAGGGGAAGTTCTTGACCAGCAGCTCCGTCACGACCATGCCGATCTCAGTGGGAATCAGCTTTTGCGCGATCTTCTTGACATAGTCGCGCTCCTGGATGGTGTTGATGATCGACGCGTAGGTCGACGGCCGACCGATGCCCTTCTCTTCGAGCGCCTTCACAAGGCTGGCCTCGTTGAAGCGCGGAGGCGGCTGGGTGAACTTCTGTTGCGGGTCGACCTCCCTGGCTGTCAGCGCCTGGCCGCGGGTGAGCGCCGGCAGACGGCGATCCGCCGCGCTGTCTTCGCTGGTGGCGTCCTTGGCAATCTCACCGCCGTCGCCGTCTGCGCTGCCTTCCGCAAGCTTCTTGTCGTCCGCGACCTGCTTGGCGCTTGTCGCGGCGCGGGCCTTCTTGTTTTTCTCGTCGAAGTACAGGAAGCCGTCGAACTTGAGCACGCTGCCGGTGGTGCGGAAGTCGTAGCTCATGCTGCCCGACTTTGCCTCGATGTCGACCGTGGTGCTGTCGAAGATGGCCGGCACCATCTGGCTGGAAACGGCGCGCTCCCAGATCAGCTTGTAGAGCCGGTACTGCTCGTCCGAGAGGTAGCGGCGCACCTCGTCGGGGACGTAGTTGAAGTTTGTCGGCCGGATCGCCTCGTGAGCGTCCTGCGCGTCAGCCTTGCTCCTATAGGTGTTCTCGGTTTTGGGCAGGTAGTTGGGACCGACCTTTTTCCCGACAAAGTCGCGGATCTCCGCGATGGCGTCCGGGCTCATGCGCGTGGAGTCGGTACGCATGTAGGTGATCAGGCCGACGGTGCCCTCGCTGCCGAGCTCGATGCCCTCATATAAGCGCTGCGCCACGCCCATGGTGCGGCGCACGTTGAAACCAAGCCGGCCCGCGGCATCTTGCTGGAGCTTGCTGGTGGTATACGGGGCGGCGGGCCTGCGCTGGCGCTCCTTGGTCTCAACGCCGCGCACGGACCAGGTCGCCTTTTCAAGCTGCGCCATGATCTCGTCGACGGCGGCCTTGTCGGGCAGCGCGTTAGCGAGAAATTGCTCCTTGCCCTCGGCATCGACGCCGTTGAAGACGCGGATGGGCTGACCTTTGACGCCCACCATGCGGGCGACAAACTCCTGCGCGCCGTCCTTGGTGGCGCCGGGAATCAGCGTGGCGTCGATGTTCCAGTACTCGACGGGGTGGAAGGCGTTGATCTCGCGCTCGCGCTCCACGATTAGGCGCAGCGCAACGGTTTGCACGCGGCCGGCGCTGAGGCCGCGCTTGACCTTGTCCCACAGCAGCGGCGAGATCTGGTAACCGACCAGGCGGTCCAACACACGGCGGGTTTGCTGCGCGTCTACGCGGTTCTCGTCGACGTCCCGCGTGTGTTTGAACGCCTCATTGACAGCCTTCTTCGTAATTTCGTTGAACGTGACACGACGTAGCTTGGTCTTGTCCCGCATCGAGGGCAGCAACTGCATCTTCAGGTGGGCGGCGATGGCCTCGCCTTCGCGATCCGGGTCAGGCGCGAGGAACACGGCATCGCTCTTGGCCGCCAGCTTCTTCAGGCGGTCGACCACCTTCTCCTTGCCGGGGCTCACGATGAGCGTCGGTGCAAAGGTGCGGTGCTTCAGCTCAACGCCGATATCGTTCTTGGGCAGGTCCATGATGTGGCCGATGGAGGCCTCCACCACATAGTCGCTGCCGAGATACTTATTGATCGTCTTCGCCTTTGCGGGCGATTCCACGATCACGAGATTCTTTGCAATACCCCAACCTGCCTGAGGTGCCCGGCGACCGATGTGCGGTGCGC
>CAXTRU010000145.1:3789-8720 GCA_964246665.1 uncultured Acidobacteriaceae bacterium | reverse complement strand
GCCGGGTAGACCCCTCGATGAGACCCTGGTTCAGGGTCCTCAAGGCGCCTCCAGTTCCGACAAGCGCAGCGTCCCGACCAAACTGGTCCATGTCCACACGTCCGGCTCCGCTGAAACCGATCCACCGGGGAACGTGGTGCGGAATGAGCGAGATCATCCGGAAGGCCGTGAGAGCCATGATGACGTGCGTCATGACGAAGATGGACATCAGCACGACCACGCCCAGCACGTTGGTGACGATCCACCCGTGCTCGAGGAGGAAACCCGTTACCACGCCGAAGGTCTCGCGGGTGAGCCAGGAACCCGTAGCGAAGATGAAGTAGCCGAGGAACAGGCCGAACAGCATCAGGGTCGGCCGGAACAGCACGTTGAAGATCAGGCTGTAGCCCTCACGCGCGTTCCCGTGCAGCCCCTCGCCGCTCATCGTCATGTGCGCGAGCATCCAGAGCGGGACGGCGATCACGGCCTCGCAGACCAGGATCAGCCAGCCGATCACGCCGGCCATCCACATCACCCAGGGGATCATCGGCAGGACGAAGGCGATGGTGAGCCCGGGGATCAGCAGCCCGAGTAGCAGCGCGAAGATCGGCGTCGCCAGGAAGCTCATGACCATGTGGCCGCCGACCGTAGCTGCCGCACCACCCCAATGAAACGTGAGCACCTGGAAGGCGGTCGTCGCGGCCGTGGCCGTGCCGGATGACAGCAGGGCCGCCAGCCCCATGGCACCCAGCGCCAGGGTGACCATCGTGTTGCCGAGGGTCATGAGGCCGGAGAACGGGTCGGTCCAGTTGTTGCCGGTCGGTGAGATCATGGACTGGATGAGCTGCAGGGCGTAGTCGCTCAGGTGCATCCGGCGGAACACCTGCTCCATAAGACCAGCGCCGTCCTGACCGGGGGTAGCGCCGGAGAACAGGTCGCCTTGCCCACCCGGCGCACTGAGCCCGTCGGTCGTCGTGACGTAGTTCTGCAGCGTGGTCATGAAGGCCTGGGATGCCTGGATCAGGGGTGCCAAATCACTGGACAAGGAAGGCCCGAGCCCATCATAGCTAGGTGCGAAGACCTGAGGCACACCGCTGAGAAGTGAGAGTGTCTGACCATTCAGTCTGGCGAACTCGAGGTAGTAGGCGCCGGCGCCAGTCCACCCGAGTGCCTTGACCTGGTTGAGGTTCGCATCGACGCTGGCCAGATTGTTCATGCTGCTGGCCTGCAGCGCGGAGCGAAGAGACTGAGTAACCTGTGTCGCAGCGGTAGTCAGTTGGGTAGTGTAGTCCTGCGTAGCGGAGGTCAGTACAGCCATCAAGGGCGTAAGAGATGAGGCGTTTCTGGTATTGTAGAAATTCTGTGCAACGCCCGCCACCTGATTAACGATGTCGTTCTGCAATACCGTCGTGAGTGCCTGCCTCTGGATGGCGCTCTGATCGATCTGCACGCCAGCTAAACTGGTCTGATACTGTGCCGGTGCTGGTATTGACACGGTGCCGCAAGCGGGCGCCGAGCCCACGTTCCCGACAGAAAGGCTGTAAGCCAACACCGTCATTGGGCTCACGCTGCCGATCTGGATCGCCGTTGGCTCTGGAACGAGTTGAGTTCCAGCGTTCATGGTGTTGCTGGCGATGTTCACCAGGGATCGGCAGAGCTCGTTCTGGATGAGCTGGGCCACGATCGTCTCGGTGCCCGGAATCATCGGCTGCGCGATGACCATACCCTGTGGGCCGATCGCCTGGATGACGTTGGCGTAGACCGCCTCGGCCATCCCGATGCCCCACAGCGACATCTTCACGACGACGCGTTGGCCGGTGCTGAACCCGGTCGTGGGGGAGGGGAACATCATGATCGCCGCCACACCCAGGCGGACAGCGAACATCATGGTCATGTTGGTGCCGAGCAACCGACCAGTTTCGGATCCACGATGGATCTGCATGATTGTCGAGTAGCACAGGAAAACCATCGCGATGGCGGCCACGAAACCGGTGAGCTGCCCAATCATCTGACCGATGACGGTCGTCTGTGTGGCCGAAACGCCGCCCGAACCCGAGGTCGGGAAGATGTTCTGGATGATCTGCGCGGACTTGTCGCTGCCCGGGTCCAACGCTGACCAGCTGACGTTGAAGCCGCTGCTGGTGCCTGTTGTCTGCGCCAAGGCAGGACCGGCGAAGATGCAGAGGATCAGAGCAAGGAGAACGGGCCAGTTACAACGCATGGCATCCTCTCGGAAGGGCTTCCTGAGAGGATGCGTCACGCCGGCGCGATTGGGATCGCCGAGGTCAGGGAGAGGGCGAAGGACTGGAAGCCGCTCGCGGTCCAGGTTTGAAGGCCGACTTCACAGCCTGAACAGCGCGGTCAAGTATCTCGCGCATTTTGTCGCCGAGGTCCTCGAGAACGCTCTTGCCGTCGCCGCGGCTAGGGATCGCAGCAGTGGCCTTGCCGATCTCGGCGTCCATCTTCTCGAAGCGCGCTTCGAGAGCCTGGCCCGTCCCGCGGCGGGCGCCGATTGCCTCAACCGCGGTCCGGTCCCCGGAATATTGCTGCAGACTGGACGCGACCTTGTCGTAGGCCGCGCTCATCCCCCGCTCGACCACGAGATCGGCGTTGAACTGCGAGCGCAGGCTGCTGAACCGACCACCTTCGCGCATCTCGCTCAGCACAGCTTGCAGGCCGCCCGGCTCCGACTTTGCGGCGTCTTGGATCTTGGTAAGGATGTTCGAGCCGGCGCCTTTCTGGAACGCCTGCAACGCATCCAACGCGGCCCGCTGAGACCGCTCCGCGCCCTGGATGGTGGCCTCGTCACGCTGCTGCTGCTGGGCATCCCCGTGTCTCGCGATGCGGTCGACCACGGAGGTTGCCTGACTACGGACATCCGAAACCTCTTTGGCAGCGTGCCTCGCCAAGGCGCCGAGGGCGAGAGCGAGGGCACCGGGACCTTGCCCACTGACCGATCGCTCAATTCCAGCTTGCTGGCTCGGCTGGAGCGGGGATGGCTGGCTGTCGTTCTGGTGGGCCTGGCGGTCGCTCTTCCGTCCCGGCGGTTCCGGGGTGGCCTCATCCGCCGCCGGGGAGCGGGACGTTGGACCAGGTGGCGTTTTTGGGCTCTGGCTCTGCTCGGCCGGACCGGTCGAAGGTCCAGATCCGAGGCGCGCCCGGTTCTCGAGAGCTTCTACACGATCCATCACCAGCTTGCCGGACTGGTCGCCTCCTTGGAACGCGACCTCCATCGCCGTGCGTCGGATGTCTCGCACGAGCTGCATGTCGTCCAGTGACTTCGTGGTCCGGACGAGTTCCTGCAGCCGTTCGTTCTGCAAGCCAGGTGCCGAGCCGGCCAGGCGGGTCATTTCCTCCCTCAGGGCTGCCGGGACGGTGGAGATCGGCCCGCCGAGCCGCTCCATATCCTGCAGGGCGTATGCCGTACGGGTGCGAAAGTTCGGGTCATCCGTTCGACCGGGGCGGCCCGCAGCCTCCGTGAGCTGCCGGACGCTACGGCTGAGCTCCGGATCCTTCGTCGCAAGCTGCGTGGCATCGCGGTTCAAGCGGGCGACAAGGTCGTGGATGGGGTCACGGGCTTCGCCGGCTTCGGACCGCCGGGGAGTGCTGATCGTCTCGGACATGTCGATGTTCCGCTCAGTTGGAGGCCATGGAGGGTGACGGCATTGGCGTCGCCATCTGGAAGTTGCGCTCTTCGCTCTGGGCGATCTGCGTGGCGCTGAGTGACGCCTGCATGAGTGCCATCTTGTAATTCTGGAACTGGATGTAGTTGCTCAGCGCCAGCTCGGTAGCCACTTCCCGCTCAACGGATGCAGGCGGCATGTTCTGCAATCCTGCTTGCCAAGCTGTACTGGCCAGCCGACGGTTCACCTCGAGGCTGATGACCTGCATCCATGATCCGCTCGCGGGAACGGGGATACCTTCGCTCTGCATCTCCTGCTGCTGAGCCTGCGTGAGCACGATACCGGGTGTCTGTTGACCGATCGCGTAGCTCACGATGCTCCGCGCCAGGGACATGCGAGCGTTATAGGAGCGGCGACGCACAGCTGCGTCCTGGCCGTTGATGGACGTCAGCTGGTCCCCGCGGAGCGCCGCAGGTGGAATTGGTTGGATCAGGGTCGTGCCGAAGTCGTTCGCGGCGTTGACGCCGTTCACGTCGCCCAGGTTGTCAGCTCCGAACAGGCTCGAAGCACGCTGGTCGGCGTTTGGCAGCTGACTTGTGGTGCAAAGTGCAGCATTCGCCTCATCCTGGCTGCAGTAGCGTTTCATGTGCAGCTGGCCAGTGGCGGCACTGGCCTGCCCAGCACCATACCACGCGGGTGTTCCTGGGCCCGCCTCGCCTCGAGCGTCGGTTATCTGCTCGATCGACGTCATGGTCCGCCAGCCCTGCAACGATGCTGCTTCGGCCGTCTGACCACTATCGAGCGCGACGCATTGTTGTGGGCTGGGCGTCTGCTCATCGCGCATCGCCGCATCACGGAACGCGAGGTTCTGCTCGGACATGACCTCGTTGTTTGCGTCTGCGATCTGCTGCTGGGCACCCACTTGCGCTTTGGCGTAGTTCGCGTTCTGCGAGAAGCCGTTGGTCAGTAGGGAGCTCAGCGACGCCGGGTTGGTCAGGTCCGTCATCGCGTTGGTGAGGCTTTTCTCCATGCTGGTGATGGCGTTCGTCATCGCCGAACTCATCGCCTGGATCGCGCCATCGACGGTGATGTCGATAGTCGGCATGTCGGCATAAGCAGGAAGGGCGTTGAACAAGACGCCGCCGACAACGACCAAGCCGACCGATGTGAGAAGGCTCCTCTTACTCATGGCCGGCTCCTCAGAAGAGGCCGCCGGTCTGCACGACCGGATAGCCTGTTGGAGTTGTCGGATTGCCGTTCATCAGCGCGCCGAAACCATTGCCGGTGCTGTAACCCGTGTAGGCCGATCCGAGGGGAGGCCCGCCACCC
>CAXTRU010000145.1:0-3779 GCA_964246665.1 uncultured Acidobacteriaceae bacterium | reverse complement strand
GGATAGCTTCGCACACATCATCCCGCTGCCGAGGCCGAGGCCGAATCCCATGTTGAAGCCTGTGATGGTCAGGCCGCACTGCGCCGAGCCGACTACGCTCTGCCAGGCTGCGTTCACCTGATTGCAGATCTGGCCTTCCACCGACGCGAGGAGGCTGGTGGGATTGAGCAGGTTGGTGACGAGGTTCAGGCCTGTGCCGTTGAAGAAATTGTCGAGGCAGCTGAGCTTGGTCACGCTGGTGGGCGGTTTGATCGTGGTCTGATCCGCTACGATGCGCGAGTTGAGGCCATCGGCTGCCGCTTGGACGATCGTTGCACATGCCTGACTGCCGGACGCAGCGGCTGCAGTTTGACCGAAGGCCGCCACCGGCAACAGTGCGACGGCAAGGGCAATCGGGAGCAGGCGATGGCGCATCATGCGGCCTCCTGGGTCTGAGATGCTTGAGTACAGGCCGCTAGCAGGTCAGCGAGGCGTTCCGGCGCGAACAGGCGCGACAGCAACACCGGCCGCGCGGCCTCGGCCAAGCTCGCCTGCAGGAACTGTCCCGAGCCGGTCGAATCCGCGGCGGTGAGGCCGGCCACGATCGCGTCCGATCCGAGCAAACCTTCCCCGGAGATCCACCGGAGCATCCTCAAAGCCCAGCCGATACCCATCTGGCCCATGATCTGCCGTAGCTCACCCTGCGTCGGTTCACTGCCGAGCAAGCGCGCCAACGTTTCCGGTTTCGCTGCGAGCGTGTCGTCGAGCGCGACGCCGCATCGTCGCAACCCGGTCAGGACCTCAGGCGATTCGTCGGACGGCGCACCGCTGACATCCTGCACGTGCAAGGCGACCGTCTCATGCTCCTGTAACCAGGCTCTGACGGCGGCAGTCTCCAGGTCTGGCATTGGCGGCTCCTTCACGCTTTCGGAGGAGCGTGGCAGAAGACGGTGCGAATGGGATCGAACGTCAGTTGGAGATGCGTACTATGCCTGGTGACACAGTGACGTGGAGGCCGACGGTCCTCACAGTTGTGCGGATCACGTCAATCCAAGGTCGTCCGCCCTGCCAGTTGACCAGCGTGGAGCGATCGACTTCCTTGTCGTAGACAACCTGCACGTGCGACGGCACAACCTGACGCATCGCGAAGCTGAGTGGAACGTCCCGGCCGAAGCCGTTTGCCAATCGGTAGCGCGGTGGCGCGCTCGGAGTGGAAGCGTTGTCCACACGGCTGTCCTCCGGCACAGCGCCGTCGGCAGGGTGAGCTGTTCCGGGCGCGACTAGCGCCGGGGGATCGAGCTTGAAATCGGCCGCCTGGACCTCGCTCCTGGACGGAGTGGTGCAGAGCAGCATTACGGCGAGAACAACCATGGCGATCTCCAGTCACCTTGGTCCTACGCTGGCTCGGCGCGAACGAGGGCTTGCTCCCGCCAGGACGATTGTTCAGAACGCCGACGCAAGGAGATGCTGGCGGGTGTGCGTCGTGGTCGCGCGGGGTTCACCTACTAAGGCAGGCGAGGTGATCTGTGGACCATACCGAACGCGATGGAGCGAACGAGTGACGGCTAAAGCTCCGGCTGAGGCGGGCGACAAGGCCGCGCTGAGTCCAGATCTTCTAACAAGCAAGATGCAGGAACTTACAGTATTTATAGGGGAGCAGGTGAAGGCTGCACGTATACGCCTCAATTTGAGCCAAGCTCAGGTGGCTGCACGTGCTGACACCAGCGCCAACCAGATCTTCCTGATTGAAGCTGGGAGGCAGAACATGACTATAAAGAGCCTCCTGTCTCTCGCGCTGATCCTTGAAGTCGAGCCCGCGGAGTTCTTCCCTAGCCCTCAGACGGCGTCGGAGCGCCCTGAGTCGAAGCATGTGTTCGCCTCCATCGAGGATGGGTTTGGTCGTGCCAAGGCCGAGCTGGAGCGCGTCGAGGGCCTACTTCACACCCTGAAGACCCTCGATACGCGGCGCTCCCTCCCCTAGCCACACCTCAAAAAGTATGAATCCGCACTTTAAGCCTAGACAGACATGGTTTCAGCGAGGCTAAATCACTTCGGCGTGTAGCGCAGGAGTGATGAGCATGCCTTCCCTGTTCCCTCAAACCTCAGCTGACTCTTCGGTCCAAGATGCCTCGCCGGCGGTGGCCGCCACGGCGACCGGTACACTGCAGGAGGTGTCCACTGCTCCGAAAGGCGTAGAGTTCACCTCCCTGATTGCTGGGATGATCTCCCGCGGGCTCGGGATCGAAGCAATCTGCTTCATTCTGACCCTCGCGCGCGAGGCGCTGCTTGATCTCGTCGTGGATCAGGGACTTCCCACACCACATGACCGGCCGATGCGGGCCGGCAGCGGGGCACGCGCTTGGCGCCAGGCCGATTACGCCGTCCTGGTCACGGGTTGGTTGCAGAACTGGCAGGCTGCTGGGATCGCCGAAACCATCGGCCGATCGAAAGGAAGCGTTTGGGCAAAGGCACGGCGCCTGGGTTTCCCACGTCGTAGCCGTCGTGGCCTGATTTGGCCGACCGACCTTCCACACCCTAGCTCACAGCAGACCTGGGCCAGCGATCAACCTTCGGGCCACACGCATCCCGCTGCCTGCCCACCGCGTCAACGCGTTCCGGGTGCAGCTCAAGAGATCTACCTCGATCGGAAGCGTGGCGGCTCGGAGATCGAGTGGGTGAC
This sequence comes from uncultured Acidobacteriaceae bacterium, assembly GCA_964246665.1. Classification (GTDB taxonomy): domain Bacteria; phylum Acidobacteriota; class Terriglobia; order Terriglobales; family Acidobacteriaceae; genus Granulicella. The sequence goes on along the minus strand of CAXTRU010000145.1, from coordinate 1,120 downwards.
GCCGGGTGAGCCCCATCTTCTTCAGCGCCACGTGAGCTTGCGCCGCTTCTCCGGTCAGCGGCCGGGAAAGATCGCAGATGCACTCGGTATTTCTCATCGCGCCGTGACGTCGATGCTGTGGTGGCTCCAGGTGCCGAAGCTGCCGCGCGAGCTCGACACCGATGCCTATGATCCGGATGTCGCGCAGAGGAACATCGCGGCGCTCGGCTACCGGGAAGCCAAGTGCGTGTCGAATCCCAACTACATTTTTTGGCAGCACCGTATGCAACGGACCCGCAGCCGCCGTGACGAGAAGGCGGGCGTCTACGCCGTCGCCTGATAGATCGAGAAGCAGCATCCCAATCGCGCCGCGTCCGCCCACTGTGCCGCCGCGGAGGACATCGACCATGCGCAACCAGCACGCTGCCGTTTCACGCAGGCTTTCCGATCCGGACTTCCAGGGCGCGATCGTGCGGGCCTGTCTCACGTCCGTTCTGGTGCTGGCAACGTTGCTGGCCGTTTTCGCCACGCACGACGCCTGGGTCTGGACGCACCCTCCGCAGGCGAAATACTTCGTCATCGACGGCAACAGCACGCCACGGCCGATCGTTCCGGTCGACAGCCCGATCCTCGACGAGACACAGCTTCTCGAATGGACGGTGCGCTGGGTACTCGCCCCCTACAACGTCAACTATCACGACTACCCGCAGCAGCTGAACACGTCGGGTCGGCACTACACCCAGAACGGATGGAACAGCTTCGCTGGGAGCTACATCTCGAGCGGCAACTTCGAGGAGTTGAAGAAGGGTCGGCTACTTTGCTTCGCACAGGCACAACGAAGCGCCGTGATTCGGCAGACTTCGCTCATCGCCGGGCATCTTGCCTACGAGATCCAGTTTCCGCTCATTCAGACCTGCGAGAACGTCAATCAGCAGGCCACGCAGAACCTGATGATGACGGCCACCGTGTCGCGGGTGAACGACCTGGAACACCCGGATGGGCTGGCAATCGACCAGCTCATCGCGAAGCCCTACTGAGGAGATGGCAGGTGACGATTCGTTCGACAGCCATCGCTTTCCTGCTCGCTGCCGCACCGTGCATCGCGGTCGCACAGCCCGTAGACCGCCCGCCCTCCGCGCCG
>CAXTRU010000144.1:0-8761 GCA_964246665.1 uncultured Acidobacteriaceae bacterium | reverse complement strand
AACGATGCGTTGCTGGCCATCAACCACATGGTAGGCCAAGGGTCTGTCATCCCTTACAAAGGAAGTGGTGAAACGGGCCACCAGTGGGCTTATTGGTTTACCCGCGGCCTGAGCGACTTCGCTACGGAAGCCAATCTCTGGTCCCAGTTCCAGCCCTACCTTCAGCGAAATGCCAGTGCAGCTTGGAGCGAGCGCAACGGCGCAAACCTCACCTGGAATGACTGGTCCACGCCGACCAATGAGTCCAATCCGGACCCCAACGAAATGTCGAGCGCTGCAGCGATCTGGCAACATCTGCCTCCTCCCAGCGTCAGCCTGTCCGGAACGTACGAAATCCAGAGCGTTGCCAGCGGGTTGGCGTTAAACGTATCGGGCGCGTCCACTCAGAACAGCGCGCCGATCATCCAGTGGCCCTTCCAGAGCGGCGCAAAAAATGCTTTGTGGACATTTGTTCCGACCAGCGGAGGCTATTACCAGATCAAGAATGTGAACAGTGGGCTGGCGGTCAATGTCAGTGGTGTCTCCGGCATCAGTGGCGCGAATATCGTCCAATGGCCGGCGCAGGGCACCGTTCCAGGCAACGACCAGTGGCTGCCCGTACAGAACCCGGATGGCACCTACTCTTTCTACAACCTGTACAGCCTTCAGGCCCTTGATGTTCCAAAGGGAAGCGCAACCCAGGGGACGCAACTAGACCAGTGGTTTGGCAACAGCACACCCGCCCAAAAATTCAAGCTGATCCCCCAGTAAGGGGGTTCCTTTTCAGCGTTATCTCGAACAGCTTTAGCTTTGTCTTTCTTGCTTGCATTGGGTGGTGGTGGAGTAGACGCGGACCAGCACGACGGGCCCCGTCCATCTTTCCACCACCTGTCATTTGTCCAGAGGTACAGCGGGAGCACTTTTGCTGTTCCTTGTCGTCGGTACGCTCAACGAGGAGGACGGCTCTCGCCCGCTCGGCTGGAGTAGTCACTTAGCAACGCTAGCTTCTTTGCTGTCTCCGGCATTTTCGCAATGTAAATGGCACGCCACATAAGCCATGCAAGGGCGCCTTTGATTTCCGCACCGAACACATGCGCCACACCTTGCCGATCCGAAACGAGAGCCAGGGTGCCAATTTGCTGAAATTCAAAGGGCTTCGGCCGTCGCCCGCGTAAGACATGGTTGATGTTATCGGCCACATGAACACCCGCACGGGTGGCGTTCTGCGCAGTAGGCGCGAAGGTCTTACCAGGCTGCTTTGGGTTGGGCGTTTCGGCGCAATCACCGATGGCCCAGACACCAGGAACATCCTGCACTTGGAAACAGCTGTCCGTGACGATGCCTCCATGTTTTCCCAGAGGACAGTCGAGCTGCTTTAGAAAGGGGCTGGGCATGATTCCGGCGTCCCATAGGAGCACGCCGTACGCTACCTGTCTCCCGTCGGAAAGCTCGAGTGAGTCATTGGCAACCGCCTCCACGGACGCGCCCATGATGACCTCGACCCCATCCTCTTGCAAGATATGCTGACCATACTCGCCAAGCGCTTCAGGCATCTCCGCCATCAGACGGTCGCCCGGTTCGATGAGCAGCAATCGTATTTCCTCCGAGCGAATGCCGAAGGAAGGCGCCTTTCTGTAGAGGAGTTCGCGCAGGGCGGCCATGGTTTCGACCCCGGTGTACCCGCCGCCCGCAACCACAAACGTTAAGAGACGCCGGCGTTCCCCTGGCGACTGGGCTGCCCGCGCAGCCTGAAGAGAGTCAACCACCCTGGCACGTAAGCTCTCCGCATCGCCGAGCGTCTTCATGGCTATGCTGTGCTCTTCAGCTCCAGGCACGCCGCGGAAATTGGTCGTGGAGCCGAGCGCAACGACAAGGTGGTCGGCCTCAAGCGTCTCTCCTGTGGCAAGGCGGACTGCCTTGGTGTGGAGATTGACTTGTGTGACCTCGGCCTGCTTAAAACTGACCTTGCGCAAGCTGCCTGACGCTGCACAGATGTGTTCCGATCGGACCGCGCCGGCTACAACCTCGGTCAACATCGGGGTGTAAAGCAGGTATGGCTGCCGGTCGATGACGGTAACCGTGGAACCTGTTGGAAGGCGCAAGGCCAGGCGCTGCGCGGCGTAACGGCCTCCAAAGCCACCACCAACGATGAGGACTCGGACAGGCTGAAGACGATTCTGTGTCGGCATAGATCCTACGATGCAGCGGACGCGTTGCGCCCTACTCTCTTATGTCGGTATGGAGCGGCATCGAGCGTTTGCTTCCAGTCCTGCAAACACGCTGTACCCACTCCACAAGACGTCTTTATGTCACACAGGCGTGGTGGAGAGCTCAAACCCACGCCCAGCCGCGTCAGCCTGCAGACATACGCACTGACCCTGCTTAGGGTTCAGACGAAGCTAAGCGTGTTCGCGGCTCCGGGCGCCGTTGCGGAGGAAGGGCGACGAGGCGTTTAGTTCAGTAGAATCTTGGGCTCGACGGACATGCCGGGCCGTAGCCTGGCGAGGTCGGGCTGGTTGCCATTGAAGCGGATGCGCACCGGAAATCTTTGCACGATTTTGACGTAATTGCCGGTTGCGTTTTCTGGGGGTAAGACGCTGGTTCTGTCTCCGGAGGCGGCCGGCATGGCTTCCACATAGCCGTCGAAGTCTTCTTTCAACGCGTCGACGTGAATGCGCACATGCTGGCCTGTGCGCACCTTTCTGAGCTGTGTTTCGCGGTAGTTGGCGGTTACCCATAAATCGTCCGTCTGGACGATAACCATGAGTTGCTGCCCGGTGGTGATCTGGCCGCCCATCTCGGCACTGCGTTGCGTGACGAGGCCGGACACCGGAGCGTAGATGCGTGTGTAGCTCAGCCGAAGCGCCGCGTTATCGGCCTGCGCTTTGGCGGAGGCGGCGCTGGCCTGGTTGGAGGTGATGGTTGCCTGCCGGATCTGTAGCTGCCGGGGAGCATCGCGTAGGGTTTGCGCCAGCTTGCTTTGCTGCTCCGCGAGCTGCGCACGCGCTTCATCCACCTTTTGCTGGTTGGATCCCACCGTCGCTTCCTGTTGCCGGACAGCGGCCGCTTGTGCCTTGGCGGTGGCGAGGTACTGATCGTAATCCGATTGGGCGACCTCGTTTCGTTCGAGCAGGCGAGTGTAGCGTTGCAGATCCGCCTGTGCCTTTTCGTTGTTGGCCTGTGCCTGTTGCAGTTGCGCCTGAGCGCTGCGTTGATCCTGTTCCGACTGGGCGACCGAGGCCACCGCACTGGCCACCTGGGCCCTCGCCGTTTCTGCCGCGTTCGTGTTCGAGGAACGCGTCAACGGCACATTCGGCTGCTGGGTTGCTGTTTGCGCCTGCGCCTGCTGATACGAAGCCTGCGCCTGCTCCAGCGACACCTGGTAGTCCTTCGGATCGAGTTGCACGAGCAGGTCTCCCGCCTGGACCTGCTGATTGTCCTCGGCCGCGACCGCGACCACGGTTCCATCGACACGCGAGGACAAGGGGTGAAGGTGCCCATCGATCTGCGCATCGTCGGTGTCCTCGTAGGAGCGCGCATGCAACCACCACAGCAGGCCGCCAACGAGCAACAAAAGGACCACGACCACACCGAGCACGATGTTGCGGCGCTTCTTCCTGGGATCCATGGGCGGCTTCTGTTTGTTCTCGGAAGCCTCGTCCGTGCCATCCTCCTGCGGCTTGCTGTCCTGCCCTTTGTTGTCGTTGTTCTCGCTGCCCTGTTGTGCGGAGGTGTTCTGATTCCGGGTGTCTTCAGCCTGCTGTTCGGCCATCGCTATTGAACCTCAAGGAGAGTGGGGGCAACCTGTTCCAACTGGCCCAGGGCGCGTGCCAGGCTGAGCCTGGCGACATTGTGGGAGTAAAGGCTGCTGATGTAATCGCGTTCCGCGGCGGCCAGGCTTTCGGTCGACTGAACGACCTCCACAGAATCCGTGACGCCTTCAGCAAAGCGGTCCTGCGACTGTTTGAGGTTTGCCAACGCCAGGCCACGGTTGCTTTCCGCAACCTTGACCTGGTTGGTGGCCACATCGAGATCGATATACGCGTTGCGCACGTCGTACTCCACGGCCTGCTGCTGGTCGCCGTACTCCGCGCGGCGTTCCTCGACAGCGGCCTGCGCTTGCTCAATGTCAGAGCGCGTGCGGCCGCCGTTGTAGATCGGGATGTTGACCGAACCGGACACGTTGAAAATCCCGTTGCCCGCGTTGGGGTTGATCCCCTCGATGCCGTAGTACCCCGACACACTGGCCGACGGCAGCCGCTCGGCGCGCGAGGCGTGCAGGGCCTGCTCGGCGGCGTGGAGTTGCGCCTCTGTGGCCTTCAGGTCCGGCCGCTGGGCTTCGGCCGTTTGCACGGCATCCTCCAGGGGCTGCAACGCCCCTTGATGGAACGGAAGGGTCTCCTCGAAGGTGACCCGCGTACGCAGAGGCAAGCCGAGCATACGTATCAAGCTGAGCTTTTCTTTCTCAAGATCTGCCCGGTCCGAAGAAAGGCGTTGCTGTTCTACCTGCAGCTGCACCAGGCTTCGTTGCGTGTCCACCTGCGCCCGTGTACCGGCGCGGTTTTGCGCGGCGGACTGGTCGTAGCTGGCCTGCGCGTACTGCACCTGCGCCTCCTGCGAGGCAATCAGCGCAATCTCGGAAAGATTGCGGAGGTACTGGCCGCTGACCGCCAGCAGGACCAACTCCTTCGCATCCTTCTGGCTGAGCTGCGACGCTGTTTCGAGCGCCTTGGCCTCCCTGTAGTTGCTGAGCGCGGTTCCATCGAAGAGGGTTTGCGAGGCGCTTCCGCGTACATCGTAGTAGTGGTACGGTCCCACCACCTTGGGCAGTTGGCTGCCGAAGTTCGGAACTGTAGTCGCGCTCAGACCGATCGCTTCGAGATCCGTCTTCTGATCCGTGTAGCTGGCACTGGCGCTCAGATTCGGGCGAAGCGTGCTGAGCGCCGCCAGACGCTCCGCGCGAACCTGGCGCAGCGTATTGCCTGCATTCACGGTGCCCAGGTTGAACTGCAGACCGCGCCGCAGTGCCTCGGCAAGCGTCAGCTTTAAATCCGTACCTATGGCTCGCGGGTCGAGAACGCTGGCCATGTAGTTGCCTTGCGCGGTGACCGACGTGTTGATCGTATCGGTGTTGCTCTGCGCTCCGCCGCCAATCGCGGACTGCTGCGTCACAACGGTGTTGGCCCCTTGCCTGCCGGAGAGTGGAACCTGTTGCGCCCGGGACGGCTGCTGAGCGCCGCCCTGTCCGCCCGCGCCCTGCCCATGGAGGACCGGGGCAGAACAAAGGCCGACAAGCAGAGCGGTGCGACGCAGAGACTGTTTTGAAGCAACCATAATGTCCTCAGTGCGCTGCGGCGCGTGTCCCTTTGGGAGGACGGGCCATCAGCAGGGCCAGGGGCGCCATGACAAACATGGCCACAGCAGAAAAGTGAATGACATCCTTGTAGGCCAGAATGCTTGCCTGGGGAATCAGGTTCCGCTGGTAGAACTGGGCCAGCGCCCGATGCTGTGCGTCGACCGTGGAAGCGACGTTGCCGCGGGCCTGATGGGTCAAGCTGTTGAGGAGGGCGGTCCAAGCCGGGTTGCCGTTGTTAACGTGCCGGGCGAGGTAGGCCTGATGTGCCTGCTCTCCACGGGCGGCAAAGGTGGTAACGAACGAGGTGCCGATGGAACCGCCGACGTTTCGCCCGAGGTTGATCGTGCCCGACACGTCATTGCTCTGCTCAGGGCGTGTGCCGACATAGGCGAGTGTGGAGATGGGAATGAACAGGAACCCCAGCCCGAGCGACTGCAGAAAACGCGCCTTGGCAACCCACGCGAAGCTCACCCCAAGGTAGATCTGGGCGACGTAAAACAGCGAGAAGCCCATCATCAGGTAGCCCACCACAATGAGCTTGCGGGGGTCCACCTTGCCCATGAGTATGCCGACCAGGGGCATCATCATGATCGTGGCGAGACCGCCGGTAGAGAGCGCCTCGCCTGCCGCTCCCGCGCTGTAGCCCATCAACTCCTGCAGGATCTGCGGCATCGCGATATTGGTGCCGTACAGGGCGAAGCCGACAAACACCATCATCACGAACGAAAGGGCAAAGGTCCTGTTGCGGAAAAGGTGGAGATCGATGATCGGCTTCTTGCCGCGTGCGGACGTATACAGTTCCCAACTGATCATGCCCACAAAGCCGACTACCATCAGCGCAAGAAACGTGCGGATCGTGGTCGAGTTCAGCCAGTCATCTTCCTGGCCTTTGTCGAGAACAAACTCAAGGCATCCGAAGGCGAGCGCAATAAAGCCGAAACCGATGCCGTCGATGCGAAAGCCCTCCCGCTTCGACTTTTCTGCCATTTGCTTCACGGCCGGCGGGTCCTCGACCAACCGCGAGGTCAGGAAAAGCGACAGAAGAGCGACCGGAACGTTGATGAAGAAGATCCATCGCCAATCGTAGTTGTCGACGATCCAACCACCGAGCGTAGGGCCGAGAACGGGTGCGGTCACCACGGCCAGGCCATAGACCGCGAAGGCCTGGCCACGCTTTTCCGGCGGAAACGTATCCGCGAGGATGGCCTGCTCGGAAGGCGCCAGACCTCCGCCGCCCACTCCCTGCAGCACACGGAAGAACAGCAACAGCGGCAGCGAAGGCGCAAGCCCACACAGCACGGAACTCAACCCAAAAAGCGCCACACAACTCATGTAAAAGCGCTTGCGGCCAAAGAGCGAGGAAAAGTAGGCCGCCGCAGGCAGGACAACGGCATTGGCCACAAGGTAGGAGGTGATCACCCAGGTTGCTTGATCCTGCGTGGCGCCCAATCCACCCGCGATGTGCGGGACCGCCACGTTGGTGATGGAGGTGTCGAGCACTTCCATGATGGTCGCCAGTGTGACGGTGATGGCGATGGCCCAGGGGTTGTGCTTCGGCTTACTTGGCGCAACATCCGTCATAGCGCAATCACACCCGTCCTTCGCAAGATCGCGTGCAGGGCGGCGTCCATGAAGATGTCGTTACAGATAGCTGTACCGCCCGGTACGCTCCAGTCTCGAATAGCGTACCACGCGGTACGCCAGCCATCAGAGATTAGACCCAGACTTCCTCTCAACGCGACTTGGAACGCTCCGCTCGACCGGATGTATCGTTTGAACCGAAGACCACGCGACGAAGACGTTTGCGAACGGATGTGTAGCTTTGCTCTGGCCCCGTCGAGCGTGTCCTTCAGTGCGTACAGGTCCGGTAGACTAGATGGGTGAAGGCTGTTTCCAGGTCTGCTCCGGTGAAGCCTCGAGGTCGTCCTAAGTCGATGAAGCCGGAGGATCGCACTGAAGCGATCCTGGATGCAGCCACTGAGGTCATTCTGGAGCGTGGCTTTGCGGGTGCAAGTACACGCGAGATCGCCAAGCGGGCCGGTGCGTCGAAAGAAACGCTCTACCAACGCTTTCCGAATAAAGCTGGGTTGTTCGCCGCGCTGATTGAGCGAAAGTCCGACGCTCTTCTTGCGCCCCTGTCTTCGATTCTTCAAAAGGAAACGGACCCGCAACAGGCGCTGACCACCTTCGGAGAGCGCGTGTTGGGGATCATGATGGTAGAGGAAACTCGACGCCTTCATCAGGTCGTCATCGCTGAAGCAAGGGACTTTCCTGATCTTGCAACAGCTTTTTGGGAGAAGGGTCCGGGGCGCGCCCGTGAGGTGCTCAAGGTCTACTTGATGGAACTCGTCAAACAGAAACGAATGCGCAAAGAAAATGTTGAGTTCGCCTCTGAACAATTCCTGGGTGCCCTTATCGGAGGCGTTGCCTTGCGCAGGACCTTAGGCATGAGCGACTTTTTGGCTGACGAGCCTTCCATCAAACGGTGGGCAGAGCGGACCACCGAGGCTTTTATGTGCGCTCACCTGAAACGGCCAGCTTAGGTACAGCCTTGTGCATGACCAGGAAGAGCCGTGGTCCCTCGTTGACCCAGATCGGGACGGCGACGCTGCGCACCCGGCCGCGCGGCAAGTGGGAACCAACCAGCCATCACCCGTACCGCAAGGTGTTGCCTGATGGACAGGTACTTATCCGTGTGTTTTAGGTTCAGGCTGACCATGTCTGGCCGGTCTGAAACCACTTAGAAGATGGTGGCCAGAGACGGGATCGAACCGCCGACGCCGGCCTTTTCAGGGCCGCGCTCTACCACTGAGCTATCTGGCCTTCCGGGTGAGGGAAGTAAGCCCACAGCCGCACACCGCGACCGGGGCTCCGCGTTCTGAATCGCCTGCCTGAGGAGGAGATCTGCCGGCCACGCTGCACAGCGGTGCACGGGCCTCAAAACGACTCGCTCAGTATAGCAAACAAGGGCAGGGAGAGGGTTCGAGGAACAGGGCCCAGGGCTCAGGATTATGTACTAGGGATTAGGGATTAGGGACTAGGAACAAGGGCTTAGGCGATCGGCTTGGGAAAAGGGCTAGAGCTTTGCACATCTGCAACGAGCGTCCCGGTGTAGCCACAGGCTTTAGCCTGCGGAAATCGGCACAGCTATCGAAGGGCTTTAGCCCTGGGCCCCGGCCAAGCACCAATCTCCCGGTGTAGCCACAGGCTTTAGCCTGCGGAAATCGGCACAGCTATCAAAGGGCTTTAGCCCTGGCTCCCCGGCCAAGCACCAACCTCCGGGTGTAGCCGCAGGCTTCAGCCTGCGGAAATGGGCACAGCCATCGAAGGGCTTTAGCCCTGGCTCCCCGGCCAAGCACCAATCTCCGCGGTGTAGCCGCAGGCGTAAGCCTGCGGGAAATGGGCGGAGCCCTCGAAGGGCTTTAG
>CAXTRU010000143.1:2164-8775 GCA_964246665.1 uncultured Acidobacteriaceae bacterium | reverse complement strand
GGCGACCCGGTGTTCGGCAGGGGGTAGAACTTCAGGGCGTTCTGGGCCACGGTGCTGAAGCGGGACGAAGGGATGACGTTGCCCGGAAAAGGATTGCGGCACGGTACAACGGCACCGGCACCCGGGCCGGTCGCATTGGGGTTGAAGACCATCCCCGTGGTCGCGGGATCGAAGATCTCGCCCACATAGGCCTGCTTGCCCGTGCAGTCGATGTTGTTGCCATCCGGCATGGTGGTCAGCGCCGCAGAAAAGTTACCGCCGTGCTCTGCCGCGGTGGGGATGCTGCTTACGGCGACGCCGCTTTCGCTCTGCCGAAACTGCTCCCAGTTGAAGAAGCCGAAGGTGCGGTTGTGGCCGTTGTAAAGGTGCGGGATGACGATGGGTCCGCCCACCCAACCGCCGTAGTCGTTCTTTTTGTCCGTGGGGCGCTGATTGGCGGCAAAGACATCCGCGTTGCCGGGGTTCTGCGCGATGCGAAGCTTGTTGAAGTAGTCGTTCGCGTTCAGGTCCTCGTTCTGAAAGATGTCGAACAAGGTGCCGTGATATTGGTTCGTTCCACTCTTGGTGGAGAAGTTCTCGACGCCGCCTGTGGTTCTGCCTTCCGACGCTGGGATGATGGAGGTGGTCACCGTGAGTTCGGTGAGCGCTTCCACGCCGGGCGCGTGCTCATCAAAGGCCGAATCGCTGTCCAGACGGCGCACGTTGATGCCGTCCAGCAACTCCTCTGTGCCGAAGTTCTGGCCGCCCGCGGTCTTTGCCTGAAAGGCTCCCGAGGTCGACGTGGTGGAGGCGGTGCCCGGGCCGACGGTGCCCGGGGCGAGGAAGATGAAGCTTTCCACCGAGCGCATCGCGCTCTGTCCGCCAAGGCTCAGCGGCAGGTCCACCACCTGGCGGCTTGAGATGGTGTTGACGACCGCCGACGATTCCGTTTCAACCACCGGCGCATCCTCGTTCACGGTGACGGTCTCTCCGCTGGAGCTCGTCGTCAGGTGAACCTGGGCCGGGGCGACGCCTCCGGTGGTGACCAGAATGCCGGTCAGCCGCTGCGGATTGAAGCCTTTGGCCACAACCGTCAGGTCGTACCGGCCGAGCTGCATTTGCGAAAAGTGGAAGTCGCCCGAGGACGTCGTTACGGTCGAGTACACGGTGCCGGTGTCGGCGCCCTTGGCTGTGACAATGGCGTTCGGCACCAGCGCGCCGCTCGGGTCCAGCACCGTGCCCGCAATCGTTCCGCCACTGGTCTGGGCCGACGCGGAGAGCATGCAGCCAAGGAGCACAACGAAAAGCCTGATGAGCGCACGTGAGCGACTCTGCACGGTGGGGTCTCCGGTGGATCTGTCCTGCATCAGCCTGACAGGGCGGACAGCGGGGCTCAGCCCAAAGGTTTTTGGGAGGACGCTTGCCGGTGCCATTCTGAGCCTCTCCATTAGAGGCATCGGTAGCGTGGCTGTCAAAGACTTTGCGCGTTCACGACTCCACGTAGTCAATCACCCCGGCAAGGGGGGCTTTGCAGCCAAGACGCGGGCCGACGGCTACCTGCGTCTCCGTGGTGACTCCGGTCACGCCGGTTCGTTGTGAAAACGAGGAGCGCCGGCCCACCCTAACCGAGACGCGCAAACCTATCGGGACTGAGGCACCGTAGGTGCCTGACCGATCAGCTGCCGAATCGCATTGAGCACGACGTACTGTTCTGGCTCGCCGCTGAAATGCTGCCGTCCTAAGGGATAGCTTTGCGTGCCGTCTTTGTGAAGGAGGACGATGTTGCGTGCATCGCGGTTGAATTCCATATCGGCGGAAGACAGATCGCCGGCGGACACAGATTCGGTGGACGTTTCCTTGCCGCCCTTCCGTGTTGCCCATTGCACCGTTCTGCCCGCCTTGTCGATCGTGATCCGGTAGGTAGGCCCAGGAAGGACTACCCAAATCATGCACAGCGCCCCGAGGCCGAAGAGGACACCGAGCCCCCAGCGGCGGTTGCGGAGCGCAAAAGCTGCAGCGCCCGCAAGAAGCACGAGAGACATCGTCCCGAAGAACCACGAGTTTGGTGGGGATTGTTCCGCGATCAGCCGCGCGCTGGAATTTTCAAGGATCGGAAGCATGGACTGCCTGTGATGAAAGACCTAGATCATCTGGTTGGCGCCAATGACGATGATCTTCTGAGTGAAGGCTACCTCGTGAAACATGGCGACGTGGACCACTGGTTGAATAGCACCGATTTTGCTGTCTATGGCTTCAAAGCGTTGGTCCACGGCTGCGTCATGTATCTTGGCGTTGTGTTCCGACCAGGAAGCGAAGGAGTGCTCACCTGCGGCTCCGATGACCGCTCCCTGTAAGCCTTTGAAATCAAGGTTCACACCGATAAAGTTGGATACATTACCGGCGAAGAGTTGGTACGTGCCGAACTGATCATGCTTTTCCTGCTCAACCGTGAAGTGGGACATCACGTCATGCATGTACTTCACCGGTTCCTGCAACTTTTGATCTGCTTTGTGCGCGATGGTGTGCATGCCGGTGAAAAGATCATTTGTGCTGCCAACAATCGTCCGGTGGAAATTGCCGATGGTGTTCTGCAAAAAGTTGCCGACTACGTTTTCGTCCTTGTTTCCGGCGATCTGCTTTTGCTGGTTGCCACCCACAGTTCTGGGTAGACTTACAAGCAGCGGCAAAGCCGATCCGCTTCTGCCTAGATTCAGATTACGCACCATCCCCGATCGACATGACTCTGTTGCTGCGCGCAGTTCGGGGCCCTGTTTTGGAAGCTAGGTCTTGCTGATGCAGGGCGCCTTTGTTTCCATCGGCGGCAATCTGCTCAACGACGCCATCCCTGGGCGCGTGGAGGTAGTGCAACGGCTGAACGATCCTTGGACCTGTGAGATCGAGTGCCGCGACACCCTGGGTCAGCGCGTCCCGGGCGAAGAAGCGCTGGGCGCGGCTTGCACGCTGACCAACATCGCCGAAGACGGCACTGCGCATGTTGCCTTTGGTGGCTTAGTGATCGATGTCGCGCTGAAGCAGGAAGTGTGGGCAGCAGCGCTCCTGCACGTTCTCCATGCCCGCGTTTTACAACGAAGCTGCGGACTGGGAGTGGAAGGACGCGGATGCGTAAGGGGAACGAAGGCTGTCCGCGTGGCTTTTTCGCCCAGCGCGAGATGCGAACCGTAAGTTCCGGCGCGGTCGCTGTGTTGCAGTTCCTTCGCGGCCGGACGCTTGCCAGCGTGATCCTGCTTCTGAGCTGTCTCATCGCCGGTTGCAGTACGGCTCAAACGGGTCAAGCAACCGGAACTAGGCGTGAAAGGACGGCGCCCATAGAACAGATTGTGGATGCAGGCCGCGTTTCGCTGACGCTGCCCGAGGTCACCCAGCGCACCGTCGTCGACGCGAGCTACAACGGCGTTGAGATACGGTCCGTTGTGCCTGACCCCTTGAAGCCGGGCGCCAGTGAGGATCAGCTTTGGGCGGCAAAATTTCACAACATCAGCAACGAGTTTGGAACCAGGGGCAAGGGCCGTGTGTTGTCGACTGAGCCCTTCGACGGACACAAGGCCGTGTTCTACAAATACAACGCCGCCGATCCGGTCGGCCCCGGCACCCTGGTGAATTTCGACGTTTGGACAGCCGTGAGCGGCAAGCTGTTGGAGGTCTCCGTCTCAGCTGGGTATGACGAGCAGAACACCATCCAACAGCAGACACGGCGCGTGCTCGCCAACCTGGCGCCGCCGCAGGGAAAGGTGACGGGCGGCACATTTGTCGTGCCGGAAAGCTATTTGCAACTGCCACCCGATCTGGGCGAATCGGTGAACGCCTCCTTCCGCTTCGGCCAGGGCTATGAGCTGATGGTGAAGACCGATGTTCTGCAACATCCAAAGAGCTCAAAAGATATCCCCGGCGTGCTGCAAGCACCACCACCGCCGGAGTTTTCGCGCAAGGTTCTCGAAAACGGATCAACGAGCGCAGGTCCGCTGCGCGGAACGCAGGCCGTCGTTGTCCTCCAGTCACGCAGCGACGGCGCGCAATCCTTCGTCGCGCTGTTTCACTATCCCGGCGTGGAAGGGGGCAAGCCTCTGACGCCTACCGTAGATCTCGAGATGAAAGGCGGCCCCGTCAAGGACGCCGCAGCGGCTCAGGCCTTCCTCGCCGCATGGCATGCCGCTTTGAACAGCTTCACGATCCGAACACGCTGAGCAGCCCTGCTCCGACGCACAGCTTGCGTACCGGGTGGAGCGATGGTGATGGACACAGACGGTGAAAGCGTGGACGCACAGGTCACTTCCAGGCACCCCGCCCTTTAATCTGACGCCCGTGTTGATCGACATTTCGACCGACGTCCTGGAGCACAGGCAAAGCCGGTTCTCTTCGCGCGTGCGGACGCCGCCATGGCACGCCTGAAGCACCTCACGGATCGCGTCGAAACGTTGAGCCAGGTCGACCGCAAGATTGCCGGGCTGGTCGGACAGGAGGTGGTCACCTTGCGAACGGCTCCGGGGCTTTAGATGAACGCCCAGTTTGAGTTCGTCGGCATGGCCAACCGGAGGACGCGCCGTACCTGCACCTGAGGCTGGATGGGGATTTCCCGTCGAGTTTTCACCCGGCGCAGGTGCTTGCGATGTGGGATCAAGCCCTGAACAGCTTACGTTCCGCGAGATAGGTCACCATGCATCAGGAACACATTCGGCTCAAATGTGACACAGCTCCAGGCCAGACAGTTCACCTCGGGCAAGAAATTCTTATGCCACGGCGTGGGAGTTTACGAAAGCCGGCTTCGTCTCGAGGACGGCGCAGCGGGCGGGGCCGTTGCCGCCCTTGGACGGAATTCGGGGCGCTCGAAGCCCATGGCGGCCAGGGCGCCGGAAAGCTCGAAGGCGCTGCGGAAACGGCCCTCGCGGTTTGTGGCCAACATGCGGTGCAGCAGGCGCGCCAGCAGATCGTCCGTGCGTAGCATTTCCGGCAACTCCCAGGCGCCGCGCAGGTGCTGCTCCTGTAAAGCCTCCAGCGTCGGGGCTTCCAGCAGCGGCGTTCCTGTCAGTACCTCAACGAGCACCAGCCCAAGCGAATAGATATCTGCGCGAATGTCCGGGGTTTCGCTGCGAAGTTGCTCAGGACTCGTGTAGAGCGGTGTGCCTCCCAACGGCTTCGCCGCGGGCTCGCCCGCCGCTTGCGAGATGCCGAAGTCCATCAACCGGTAGCGCCCAAAGATGTCCAGCCGAATGTTGCCCGGCGACACATCGCAGTGCGTGATGCCATGCGACTCGGCATGGCAGAGCAGGCTGCTGATCTGCGCCGCGAAGTGCAGCGCCTCCGCGCGCGGAAGCGGTCCCTGCTGACGCAGCAGCTGATCCAGGTCTTCCCCTTCGATGAACGGCATCAGCAGGAAAAAGACACCTTCGCCATCGCCGGCATCGAGGATGGGAATGGCGCTGGGATGATCGCCGAGCCGGGCAGCGTGTCTGGCTTCGCGGCGAAAGCTTGCCACCACCTCCGGGCGGTGCGTCAGCTCCTCGTGCAGCACCTTGGCCGCGAAAAAGCCGCCATGCTCCCGGTGGCACAGCTGGAAGATCGTGGCCATGCCACCGACCGCAACGGGCTCGAGCACCTCGAAGCGTCGGCCGACCAGCGCCTGCAAGCCGGCCTTTGCCGCGGCATGCGCTTCCCCGAAGCGCGGCGGCGAGGCGGTGTCGTCCTGAATTCCGAGACGGATCATGAGAGCCGCCGCCTCACAACGTCATCCCGTCCCGGCGCAGGCATGGGCGCAGGTGCGGCCTCGCGCAGGACGCCCAGCAAGGGAGCCGCGGCAAGCGCCGCCCGGAGAGTTGGCTCGGCATGCTCGATGCGCTGCAACGCATCCGGCTGCATTACGTGCACCGCCTCCCGATTCCAGAGCCTCCATCCCAGCATCGCGGCCAGCTTGTGCACGGCATGCTCCACGGTGTGACTTACCCGATGGCGATCCCACAGGCACGCAAAGCCAGTCTCCGGATGAATATTGGGATGGTGCACCGGTCGGTCAAGGTAAAGCTCCAATGGAACTGCGGGAAAGAAACGCGGAAAGACAATCCGCATGTCGTGCTCCGTCAGGATCCGCTCCGAACCGGACGCGGCGTGCTGCGCTGAGACGAGGCCCGGCGTTTCCAACAAGCGCAAGCGAAAGCAGAGGTCCTCACCGCTCAAATGGGCGAGGCGCCGCGGGTTTCCTGCCGCCAGTTGCTGCAGCAGGTCCCATTCCGCGGCCAGCCGGCGCTCCATGGGCAGGCCCGCGGGCTCCGGGCTAGCCGTTGGTCGCGATGGTGGAGATGCGAAGAACATCGTTGGGTCGTACTCCCTGCTGCGGAAGAGGTGTCGCGAAGTCGAGACTGGCGCCGTTCCAAACCACCTCGGGATCCCCGTCGCCTTTGAGGACATCGCCCCGCTCGCGCAGGTCGAAGAGGATCTCCTCCAGGACGCCGTCCAACGTTTCGCCCTCGTCGATGTCTACGTTGTACTTCGTTTCGCCGCTCACCACATCGAAGTACATCTGATATTTCGGCATGAAACCATTCCTCTTTCCGGGCAGCGGCCTCGAGGCCGTGTGTCACGGGAT
This sequence comes from uncultured Acidobacteriaceae bacterium, assembly GCA_964246665.1. Taxonomy (GTDB): domain Bacteria; phylum Acidobacteriota; class Terriglobia; order Terriglobales; family Acidobacteriaceae; genus Granulicella. Next base: position 2,201 of record CAXTRU010000143.1, on the reverse strand, counting down.
ATAGGCCTCGGGAGGCTCAGATAGTTGGGCTACGGTC
>CAXTRU010000143.1:0-2154 GCA_964246665.1 uncultured Acidobacteriaceae bacterium | reverse complement strand
GTTGAAATCCCAACAGCTCCTGCACTGGGGACGGCGGCAATGGGGGCAGGCGCGAAGATCCAGCTCCTCCGCCGCACCCAGGCAGATCTGACACCGCCCGTGCACCGCCCGCGGTCCGGTCACGCGCGACCACCAGCTGTCCTGGATGGACAGCACCGGCACCCGCTGCTCCAGGCAAAGATGGCAGCGGCGATGCTCGAAGTCCCAACACGTCTCGTCGCACACCTCCATGCTGCAGCGGGGGCAGCGAAAGACCACCGCCCCGGAGCTTAGCCTGCGTCCGCACAGGTTGCATTGCGACCGGCTGCGCTGCACCAGCGCCATCGTCCCGGCACCGGCGGCCAGGGTGAGCAGCGGAGCGAACCACATCGCGAAGTCAGGCCGCAGACTTTCTTCCACCGTGATGACCGCGGCCGCGGCGACCAGCGCCAGCCAGAGTGACGGCAAGAGCAAGGGCCGGTGCGGCAGCTCAAAGTGCAGCCACAGGTACGCCGCCCCCGCCCCCAGCAGCGGGGCGGCGATCAACGCCGCAACAGGACCCAGAAGACAGGCCACAAACTGCAGCGAGCCCACCAGGATCAGCACGCCTGCCACCCGCATCGCGCGCTCCAACGTTCAACACCCCTCCGTCACTTTATTGCTAAACATCATGCTCCGCCGAACCTCAAATAGCTGTTGATCGGCCCATCCTAGCTGGCGCGGCGTCCTCTTCGCCATAGTCTCGTTTTGCCCTACGCTGGCCACGGTGTGCAATGGCTCAAGTTGGTGAGGCGTTCCGCAGTGCGCACACGCACCTCGGCGGCGCACCCACGCCACACGCCGGGGTTGCCGGTCCGCGGCGCCGCACACCCAGCACACCGCGAGCAGGCAAACCGGCCATGCAAACTGCAGCCTGGGCACAAACGGCAAACGCAAACCGTCCAGCACCTCCGCAAAGCTCTGGTCGGGAGCGACAGACACCAGCGGCGAGCGCATCCCCGCGTGCCAGGGACATGAGGCGCTTCGTCGCAGGGCGATCGTCCCACCTTGCCATGTACGCTCCTGGTCCACGTGCAAACGGATGGCCCATGAAGCCGCTACGCGCCTCACCGGCGGCTCTTGCGCGAGGCGGTCCAGGAGTTTGCGAAGCTCCCCAAGCAGCACCTGCGCTGTTTGCTGCAAGGACGCAGACACCCACGCCCCGTTGCCCATCCCTGCGTCTTTGGGCAGGGTGCACGGAAGTGACGTGGTCGCGGCAAAGGCCAGCAAAGCCGCACGGCGCTCCTCGCCCAGCCCGCAAAGGTAGCAGGCCGCCTCTGGCTCCGGCGAGAAAAAACTAACCCGGCCGCCATCGATCCCGTCGCCCTGCACACCGCCATCCAACAGCGGCAGCCCCAGGCAGCGCGCCGCCAACGTCGCCTCCAGCCTTGCCAGGGCGTTGTCTGTGCAGGAGATGAGCAGATCGAGCGAACGGAGGAGCTGCCAGCTCATATCTGCGATCTCCACCGGGTACGCTACCCATGGACAGGAGGTGCCGGTCGCATTGCCTCCCGGTTGTGCTTGCAGGCTGTTCAGCTGCCCAGCAGCCACCTCCGCTTTGCATCGGCCGACTACCTGCATGCCGTGCTGTTTTGCGGCCGCGAGGAACAGGCGGCTTAGTGGAATATTGCGCTCTTCCAAGCGGTCGGGATCAATCACAAAAACGGTGCTTCCGGATAACTTTTGTGGCATCTCGGTTGCCATTCGTAACGTAACTTCTGTACCCAAGGCACCCGCACCAATCACGCCGATTCTCAAGAAAACTCCGTAAGCAGACAATTCACATAGCAGTTGTAGTGTAAAAGCGTACTTTTCTCTGGTAAGGTACAACCTCGAAATAGCTTTCTTCCTCTACCAAGGAACGAACAACATTGTCTGGATCATTTCCCCTTTGCTTTTTTTGAAAGCGCGGCTCTTCGGCTCATGAACGTTTATCGCGGCCTGTACTTTTCCACACTCGTCGGGATCACAGGCGGCCTCGTTGCCGCGCTGCTTGGGCTGCTCGCAAGCATTCCGTTTGCGGATAGCGGAAAAGCGTTTCTCCCGGACACGGTGCATCTTGTGCTGTTCGGGATCTCCGTCGCGATTCTGCTGTTGCTTCATTTCGACCGCGTTTTGCTGGGCAAGGTGCGGGGT
>CAXTRU010000142.1:0-8789 GCA_964246665.1 uncultured Acidobacteriaceae bacterium | reverse complement strand
GTGCGAGGCGGTCAGCGAGGAGGAAGATGGGGCGGTGGGTGCCGGGTTCGTCGGAGGTGGCGGCGGCGAAGTCGAGGTCGAGGAGGGACTCGGGGGTGCTGATCTCTACGATATTGCCCGGGCTGTTGGGGTCGGCGGCGTCGGCTTGCCAGAGGCGGTTGTAGCCGCGGCGGCGCAGGTCGGCGAGACGTTCTTTGAGGGTATCGGAGAGAGACGGGTTTTGTTCAGGTGGGAGAGATGACGTCTGAGATTTGAGGGATTTGTTGGGAAGCTTCTTCGCGGGCTTGGGCGTGGGCGGGGCGAACTCGGCCTCGGTTTGGGGGCCGGTCATGGCTTCGAGCTTGATCTCGCGGCGCTGGATGGGGAAGAGGGCGTAGAGGCGCGTCCCTTCTGGCTGCGCGAAGAGGCGACCGACGATTTCGTCGACGGAGTCGCGGCGGACGTGGCCCCCGCAGTGGAGGCAGGTGACGGTGCCGCAGCGGGCGTAGAGAAGGCGGAGGTAGTCGTAGATTTCGGTGGCCGTTGCGACCGTGGAGCGCGGGTTGCGGGTCTGGTTCTTTTGGCGGATGGCGATGGCGGGGGCGAGGCCGTCCATGTGGTCGACATCGGGCTTCTCAATGCGCTCGAGAAACTGGCGCGCGTAGGCGGAGAGCGACTCGACGTAGCGGCGCTGGCCTTCGGCGTAGACGGTGTCGAAGGCGAGGGAGGACTTGCCGGAACCGCTGACGCCGCTGACGACTGTCAGGGCGTTGTGGGGGATGTCGACGTCGATGGATTTCAGGTTGTGGGTGCGGGCGCCGCGAATGGTGATCTGCGTGGTGGCCTGCACGCTGGACGTGTAGGTGTCAGCGGAGGCGGGTGTGGGTTGGAGATCGGGGAGAGCTTGCGTTAGGGCCACACTCCATTATCGGGGAGAGTGGCCAGGTGTGGCGAGTGGACTCGCTCAGCTGCTGTGAAGGCATGGACGAGGCTATGCCGGCCGTTGTGGGTTGCTGAATCTTTTGGCGTTGAGTGCTCCAAGCCGTGCTTTCTCTTCGTCGCGATTCTTTGCCGGTGCGTTGGTCTCCAGCGAGTTCAGCAGGTTGGTTGAGATGTTGGTAATGGCTTGGATGGCGGCAAAGAACGCTTCCTCGTTGACCTTGGAGGGTTTGTTAAAGCCACTGATCTTGCGGACAAACTGGAGGGACGCGGCCTCGATCTCGTCTGGCGTAACGGGTGGATCGAAGTTGAAGAGCGTTCTGATGTTTCGGCACATGTTGCAGACCTCCGAGGACGCTTGGATTGTGAGTAGGGTAATTAGAGGATGTGCTGTGCGCTGGCCAAGCGGTAGGCGCGCTTGTAAGCGCTGACGATGCGATCACCGGTGGGGTCTGTCGCCGGGTTCACGGGGACGTAGATGAGGTTGCCCTCGCGGCGGCACAGAACGTTGCTTGCCACCATAATCCGCATCGTCCAGACCGCGGCTCGGGCGCTGAGAAGGTCAATGCCCAACCAGCCTCCGTACGCGCGTCCGGGCGTCTGCGAGCCGGTCTGTGCCTGGATGTTTGCTGCGATAGTCTTTCGCAGGTCTTCGGAGGTGGAAGTGCCTGGGTTGCGTGCGGCAAAGGGCGGTTGAATCAGGGGAGATTCGAGTTCCATGGTGCGGAAGAGGTCTGCAATGGCGCGGTGCTGCGCGACGGAGGTGTGGCCCAGCCAGTAGTGACAGGTTTTTGCGATGGAGGTGATGACGTTTTTGATTTCCTTCTCGAGTCGGAAGCCTGGGCCGGCGGGAAGATGGAGCACCATACGCTCCGCGTGGGCGGAGATGTTTTCCATCGTGATCGCGCGGAGGAGCCAGCCGGCCATACCGGTGCTGGGGCAGTCGACGTCGATCCAGCCGGGGGTGTCGGAGGGCTCGGCGGCGAGGCCTGTGACGAGCTCGATGCCGCGGCAGAGTTCAGCGGTGACCTGGCGATAGCGGCCTGGCTCAAGGTCAATCTCCGCCTCGGTTGCCGGTTCCAACAGCGTGCCTCGGTGGGGCGGCCCGCCTGCCATGGCCAGATCGCAGAACGATCCCCAGATCTCATCCCAAGCCACGCGGCCGTCAGCGGCGAACACCAGGCCGGCGGAGCCCATGGAGACAGGCTGCACGTCCTCGTAGGAGTCCCGATACTCCTCCGGGAGAAGTGTTCGAAGCCGTGATGCGAGAAGGATGTACTCGGCGCTGCTGTCCGGCGTTGCCGACATCGTTGCCTCCGGCAGCTAGCTTAACGCGGTTGGGGTGCACGCTACGATACCGTTTCGGCAAGACCGATCGGGATTCTTCCGTGTGCAGCATGCAGGAAAGCGACTTCGGCGAGCGGCCCACGACGCCAAACGGCTTGCTCCGCAACTGCTGGGCTCTGTTGCAAAACAGCGCTCATCAGTACTTCCGTTACTTGGTTGCGAATCGTGGTGGGGATAGGCAATGAACGACTCGGGGCAGGGGCCCTGCACCCTTTGCAGCTTGCCAAGCTGGAAAGATGCCTTATGTTGGACATACGGAGAACGTGATGTCGTCAACAGACCCTAATTACTTCCAGGCCCTGGCCGAAAACAGCCCCGACATCCTTTGCTATGTAGGGTATGACAACTGCCTGGAGTATGTGTCGCCGTCGTCGGCGCGCCTGCTGGGCTGGCAACCGGCGGAGCTGATCGGCACCGGTCCTGACTACCTGGTGCATGCCGATGACATGCCCGCCATGATGGCCGCGTCGATGGCGAACCGTCCGTGCGGCAGTTCACCTGAGCCGTTAACAGTCCGTTTGCGCCACAAAAGCGGCGGTTATCGCTGGCTGGAAATGTACGCCCGTCCTGTCGACGGGTCCGACGGCCTTGATGGTACGGTGGGGTACAAGGCTGTCATGATCATGCGCGATGTGACGGAGCGAAAGCGCATCGAAGCGCAGTTGGAAGCCATGGCCTTCACCGATGGGCTGACCGGGCTCCTGAATCGGCGGGGTTTCGACCGGGCGCTCGATGCCGCTTGGGACATGACCCTGGGTACCGGATCTGAGATCTCCTTGCTTCTGCTCGACATCGACCATTTCAAACGCTTCAACGATGGCTTCGGACACCAGGCGGGCGATGATTGTCTCCGCGCGGTTGCTCAGGCCATCACCGCTCATCTGGACAGGGATCACACGCACGCCGCCCGTTACGGCGGCGAGGAGATTGCGGTCATTCTGCCCGGCACCGGAGCGGAGGAAGCCAAGGAGATCGGGGAGCGCCTTCGCCGGGCAGTGCAGGAGCTCGGCGTGCCGAACGCACCCGGACCGGGGACGAGCGGACCCAGCCAGATCACCGTCAGCGTGGGTGTGGCGACGGCCCTTGCGCGTCTGGGCGCCTCGGTGCGCATGCCTGAGACGCTCCTCGTCACCGCCGACACGGCTCTGTACAACGCCAAAGACGGTGGCCGCAATCGGATCGCTTTCAAGCTTCTGATGGCCTCCGCAGCGGCTTAGGGGCAATCGGATATTTCCGTGCAGCTGTGCTTCAGTCCTGAAGCAAAACTCACACTAAGTGGGGAATCATCGAGCACTGAACGTCACGTGGGCTATTGTGGGAGCCCTTCGCCTGGATATACCTCCGCGTGACGTACATTCACAGCGGACTCAGCAACGCAGGATTTCGCATTTCTATGCTTCCTTTTCCGCCGAGGTACTGGTTTGTCTTACCCAATCTCATTGGGTAAGACGGACACACCTACGATCTGAGTTATTGAGCCAGTACCTCGAAGCTCCCAGGCAAAGCTCGACTGACTGCGGCTGCGACGGGCGTGGTGTCTTGCCGTAGTTGCTTCCACTGCGTTGTGCCGAGCACTATGACGCGAGTCTCCGCCCGGCGAGGTTCTGCTGGTAAGACAGGTTCTTGTCTCCAGTCAGCAGCACGTCGAAGCCGTGAGCCTCGGCAGCGATCAGAAGATCGCCGTTTTTAAGCAGGCCCCAGCCCATGCGTTGCGCGGTGGTGACCTCATGACCGGGAAGACGGTGTTGCAAGGGTGCCGGAACATCGGCGTCCAGCAAGACGCTCACGGCTTCAGCGACGGATTGTGCTCCACCGCGTAGGCAAGGAGGGAACGCACGGTCTCGGCGGGAAGTTCGAAGACCTCTGCGATCTCCTCAGCGGGCAGGCCGTCTGCGTAATTCGCCACCACCACGTCGGCCGGCATGCGCGTTCCCTTGAGCAGCGGTGCGCCGCTGACCTTCCCGGAAATGACTTCGACCGGTGGGCAGTCTGTCCAGTTCGTTTCCGAGATTTCCTGTAGCTGCGCCATAGATCACCAGCATAGGCTCGGACGGGCTGAGGTTCAACGATGATCAGGGGCCCGGTCGTGCGCAACTGACGGATCACTTCCCGGAATGCGACTTCTCGTTACCGATCCGCCCCAGTGCGGCTTGCCTGGCTTTTATGGGAAGACTCGGCAATACTCTGCTGTATGAGGTGACTGTGCTGCTGTTTCGGAGTGCTCTTGTTGCGATGCTCCTAGTCGGGGTCCAGGGCTGGTCTCAGCAAAGTGCTACGCCTGTCCCGTCTCCGTCGGTTCCCACTCCCGACGTCAGTAAGGAGGAGCTGCAGGATAATCTCGCTGGTGCGGCTGGATGGAAACGGGACTACCTTGCGGGCATTGTCGCAGCGCGGGAGGGCAGAGACACGCAGGCTGCCGATCTATTCGCCCGAGCATTACCCGGCTTGAAGCAGTCCCAGCCAGATGCGGCAGCGCTAGCTTTGCGCCTGCTCGCAGATGTGTACGACCGTGAGGGCAGGTACGACCGATCCTCTCCTCTGTATGAAGAGTTGGAGAAATCTGGCCTAGAACAGAAGCTTCCAGTAACCTACAGAGCCGGTGCACATGATGATGCTGAACTGGCCCTCATTCTCGCCAACTGTCCACCACAGACGCTCGGTGGGCAAGCAGCAGTGCGGCTGAAGACGAGTCGCAAGAACCCGCTCGGGTTGATCACCACGCGGCTCAGGGTAAATGGTTGTCACCGGAGTGGATACTGGATACCGGTGCGAACCAATCTGTAGTGACCCGAAGCTTCGCATCGCGGATGCATCTGCCGCTTTTGCCGGGGGTCGCCCATACCTCGGCGGGGATCACGGGCAACGAGAATTCGCTCCATGTCGCGCTGCTGCCTGATCTTTCGTTGGGTGGTGCGACGGCACACAATGTCGTCTTGTTGGTGCTCGATGACAGCAGCCTCACCTTTCCAAATGGCAAAGGGCAAACCTACCGCATAGATGGGATCATCGGCTTCCCAGTGCTCCGAGCTCTGGGACGACTCACCTTCCATCACGACGGCACGCTTGAAGCTTCAACGGCCGGAAAAACCACGTCGGGAAGTACACCGCTTCAGCTCCGCCTACTCAACCCAGTGATGGAAGCCACCTCGGAGGGCCAATCGCTTCCCTTCACATTGGACACTGGCGCTTCAGGGACCACACTTTCAGTGCGGTACTACGATCGCTTCCAGGCCGACAAGTCTGCTTGGAAGATAGCGCAAACGAAGAGTTTTGGAGCAGGTGGCGAGACGGCCTCTCAGAGCTTTCTGGTGCCCTCTCTTGCTCTAGGCGTCGGGGATCGAACAATCAACTTGCACGACGTCCCCATCCTGCCTGCGGTGCAGCACTCTGACATCGACGCCCTCTTCGGAAACCTAGGAGAAGATCTGTTTCAGTCTGTGGAGAGCTTCACTTTTGACTTCAGGGCAATGCGGTTCTCATTGGGACAACCACTGGTCGCGCATCAGTCACGATGACGCCGTACAGGTTATGAGCGGTCGCGATTCGTCTCTCTTGCACGGCTGGGAGGCCGTGCCATGGCGAAGAGCATAAAGAGGAAGAGCCCCAAGACTGGTATTGCTCCGAACCACGTCTGGCTTTCAATAGAACAGTCGTGACTAGGTACCGCATCTCGCTGGAACAGCGGCGGTACGCCCCGGCGACAATCAATCTGAGACTGGCCGCTGTCCGCCAATTAGCGTACGAAGCATCCGACTGTGGCCTCCTCAGTCCTGATCTCGCCGCAGGTATACGCTCAGTGAAAGGTGCAAAGCGGCTCGGCGTCCGGGTCGGGAACTGGCTTTCTGCTGAGCAAGGCAGAACGCTCATCTCTGCACCTGTCGGGCTGGAGCTCAAGAACTGCGGAATTGAGCCGTACCTGCCATGCTCATTGGGTGTGGTCTGCGCCGGGCTGAGATCGTGACTGTCAGAATTGAGGATTTACAGCTACGCGAAGACCACTGGATATTGGCAGACCTGGTCGGCAAAGGCGGTCACGTGGGAAGGGTGCCTGTCCCGGCGTGGGTGAAGCTGACCGTGGATGCCTGGCTGCATTCGGCAAACCTGGCAAGTGGCACCCTATTTCGTTCTATAGCCAAGACCGGCAAGGTGTGGGGTAGCTTTACCGCGAAGGTCATCTATTCAATAGTCAGAAAGGCAGCTTCAGATTGCGGCTTTGGCCCTATTACTCCCCACGACCTCCGCAGGACTTGCGCTCGCTTATGTCATCAGGCTGGCGGAGAGCTAGAGCAGATACAGTTCCTGCTCGGGCACGTGTCCGTACAAACGACCGAGCGTTATCTTGGCTGTAAGCAGCGTCTGCAGAATGTGGTGAATGACCGGATCGGCTTAGAACCGGAGCCGCCCTGACCGGGGTTGCTCCTGACTATGCGACTTTGCGGTACTCATCGTTGTCACCACGCTGACAACCACATATAACGGAAAACATGCGAAACAGGAGAATCGCCATCGCCGTTCTCATGTGTAGTTCACTCGCTATGGGCCAGACACATCCTCAGAAGCCTGAAGATCTGCTAAACCAACTTGAGGGAAACTGGGTCCTCAGAGGAAAGATCGCGGGCAGGTCCACGGTACATGACGTCCAGGCACACTGGATTCTGCACCATGAATACCTACAGATTCATGAGGTTTCCCGTGACAAGGATTCTCAAGGCAAGTCAGCCTACGAAGCGGAAATTCTTGTGAGCTGGGAGCCGAAGATGAACCAGTATGCGTGCCTTTGGCTAGACTCAACGGCAGGCGGCGCGCTGACTTCGAAGGTAACTTGCCGTGCCAAGCCCGCTGTGAATGCAATCCCTTTCGTGTTCGCAATCTCACCAGCGGATTCGATTCACACGACCTTCACCTACAACGAAGGCGCTGACACATGGCAGTGGCGGATTGATAACGTCACAGATGGCAAAACGAACCAGTTCGCCGACGTAGAGCTTTCCAGAGTGAGGTAATCGGCACCAGTCGAATAGAGGTAAGTCTCTATAAACGCCGATGTGGGAAGATTGCCGCCTCCGCAATCTACCGTTACAGCCCTTGGCTTTCATTTGTCGTGCTGGGCCGAAGCGCTTCGAGCAGCAGCAGGCAGGCGCCGATGACGATGGCGCTGTCGGCGATGTTGAAGTCGGGCCAGTGGTAGTGGACGATGTGGACTTCGAGGAAGTCGACGACGAAGTGGAGGCGGATGCGGTCGTAAAGGTTGCCGAGAGCGCCGCCGAGGATGAGGGCGAGGGCGACCGACGTAGAGGTGAGGCGGCGGCCAGTGCGCCAGATCATGATGAGGACCGCGATGGCGGCGATGATCGAGAAGGTGATCAGCGCGTCGCGGACGATGAAGGGGTTTTTGGCTTCTTCAAACAGGCTGAATGCGGCGCCGGTGTTGAGCACGTGCGTGAGGCGGAAGACGCCGGGAATGATTGGGATGGCGTGGCCGCTGGGGATGTGGGCGACGATCCAGAGTTTTGAGAGGCGGTCGGCCGCGATGACGAGGAGGGCGATGAGCAGGGCGAGGGGGCGGGCGTCGCGGGATGTCGTGGTTTGAGGCATCGTGCTGGTGGTGGTTTCCTGAGGGTGAATGGGTGACATGGGCGAGACTGCAGATCTCTCCACTACGCTACGCTCCGGTCGAGATGACGTCGGGGTGGTTTGCTCCGGGTGGAGGGGACGAGGTGTTGCTGAGGAAGCAAACAGCAGGTTCCCCGTTTGGGGAATGACAAGTGAGAAAAGCAAAACAACGGCAAAGAGCAGGTTCCCCGTTCGGGGAATGACAAGCAAGACAGCATAAGCAACGGCGAACATCAGGTTCCCCGTTTGGGGAATGACAAGTGAGAAAAGCAAAACAACGGCAAAGAGCAGGTTCCCCGTTCGGGGAATGACAAGCAAGACAGCATAAGTAACGGCGAACATCAGGTTCCCGTTTGGGGAATGACGAGCGAAAGCAAAAGCAACGGCGAACGCAGGTTGGCTTCGGGAATAACAGCAGAGGGCGGCTCAGCAAAGCGGGCTAGTTTGCGTCCTCGGGTGGGTGATTGATCGCTTCGAGGGCGCCGGCGCAGCGATTGCAGACGTTGGGCCAGCGGCTGTCGGAGCCGATGTCGGTGAGAACGCGCCAGCAGCGGGCGCACTTGGTGCCCTGGGCGGGGGCGGCCTGGATGAGGATGGCTGAGCCGTTCTGCGTGGCGCCGACGACCTGGACGGTGGCCTGCGAGACGTTGAAGAACTCGGCGAGCGCTGATTCGTAGTCGCGGAGCGTGGTGGCTTCGTCGGTGCCTTCGGCGGCGATGATGGTGACCGCGGCGTCAAGGCCTTTGCCGATGGACTTGTTGAGGCGCAGGGCCTCGAGCTCCACGTTGACGAGCTCGCGGATGCCGAGGAGGCGCTCCCAGTCGGCTTCAAGCTGGGCGACGGAGCCGGGGATGATCTCGGTCATGTCCGGGAAGAGCGCGAGGTGGACGCTCCCTTCGCGGTTGGGGAGG
>CAXTRU010000141.1:0-8808 GCA_964246665.1 uncultured Acidobacteriaceae bacterium | reverse complement strand
ACCGGGATGTGAAACACCGCCCCGACAGAAGCACGGAGCACCTTGGGCGACCACGGATTCGCAGATTCGCCCACAAGCAGGACATGCTCCGCGCCAAAGGCCGCGGCCGACCGAATCAGCGTGCCTACATTGCCGGGGTCCTGCACGTTCTCGAGCACAAGAACTGCACCCTGGCTTCTTAGGGCACTCTCGTCGACTCCCGGAATCGCCAGCGTGCCCGCAATGCCCTGCGGTGTCGTGGTCTCGACGACAGAGTCGAACACGTCACGGCTCAGCACAAGACGCTCCCGCACTTTCAGTCCACGCAGCGACGCGAGGCCAAACAGCGCCTCGTTCCCCTCGCGGACATAGACTGCTTCCATCTGCAGGCCAGCGGTCGCGGCCTCAGCCAGCAGGTGCTCGCCTTCCACGGCGGTCAACTCGCCTGGGCGCGCGGCCTTTCCGCTGAACGCAGCCCGTAGCGCCTTCACCTTTGCGTTGGTCCGGCTGGTGATAGGCGCGGGCAGTGGCATACGCCTCAGTCTACCCGTGGTCTTTCCCGCCCAGGGCCGCGTTGCGATACCCTCTCAAGAGAAACAAAGGGGACACGTTGGACGCAGAGCTGCTTCGCATACACCCGGATGAGCCGGAACAAGAACACGTCAGCCGGGTCGCCAAGATGCTCGACCAAGGGCACGTTGTCGCGCTGCCGACGGATACCTTTTACGGCCTTGCCGTGGACCCTGTAAACCTTCGCGCTGTCGACCGAATCTACGACCTGAAGACCCGCGCGCGGCACAAGCCGCTTTCGTTGCTGATCGCCGACGTAGCGCAGGCCTATGAGCTGGCACGAGGCATTGACGCCGGCTTCGACCGGCTCGCCGAGCGCTTCTGGCCCGGTCCGTTGACCGTAATTGTGCGTGCCGGCAGCAAGCTGCCGCTGCGTGTGACGGCGAACACCGGCAACGTGGCCTTGCGCGTGCCGGAAGCTCCCATCTGCCGCGCTGTGGTGCAAAAGCTGGGCCTGCCCATCACCGCTACCAGCGCCAATTTGCGCGGGCTACCGGAGTGCACCTGGGCCGGTTGTGTGCGTGAGCAGTTCGGCGACAAGCTTCCGCTGATTGTGGATGGCGGACCGACGGCGCGCGCCGTGGCCACCACCATTGTCGACCTTTCCGGCGGCGAAAACTCCTGGATGATTCTGCGCGAAGGGGCCATCCCGACGCACGAGATCGCGCTCGCCCTGCAGCGCTAGTCGTTGCTGTTGTCCTTTGATTGTCATCCCCGCAGGGGATCTGCGTTTTGCGCAACAGCAACGCCTTAACCGCTTGCACGTTCCACACTCGCGGCATACTGTAACTACTTCATCCATGCGCCGGGCCGTCACACGAGCACAAAGGCAACAAGCCGCGACACGCTGGTTCGTGCGCTTGTGGACACGCTTGCTTGGGCTATTCCTCATCCTGTGCCTGTGCTGGTTTGTGTGGCTGCGGCACGAGATCCTCCACGTGGCCGGCATTGACAACGCCCAAAATGCGGACGCCATTGCCGTGTTCGGCGCGGCGGAGTATGCGGGGCATCCGTCGCCGGTGTTTCACGCCCGTCTCGACAAAGCGCTCGCACTGTACCAACGCGGCCTCGCGCCGGTGATCATCACACTCGGCGGTGGGTCAGCCAAGGACTCCGGCAACACCGAGGGCGCTGCCGGCCGCGACTACCTGCTCGCCAACGGTGTGCCCGGCGACCATATCCTTGCGGAAACGACATCGGTGGATACCGAGCAGCAGGTCGACGATCTGTCCGTGCTTGCGGTGGAGCACCATTTCCACACGCTTGATGTGGTCAGCGATGGCACACACCTATTCCGTATCGCGCTGTTGTGCCACCGCGCCGGGCTTACGGTGTACACGTCGCCGCGCGCGCCGCTCGGCCACATCGACGACCTGGACCGCGCGCAGCGCATGCTGCACGAGATGCTTAGTGCAACCTCGGTCGCGCTGAACCTGCACATCAGCGCCCTGCACCGCTGGCTGGAAAGCAAGAGCGACTAGCACCGGATGTTCGGTCAAGAAAGCTTGAGATGTTCAACGGCCTTGGCAGGTGTAAGGATCGGTATGCCTCGATAGCTATTGACGGACAGCAAATGGTCATCGCCAGAGATCACAAAGCTTGCATTTCCTGCCTCAGCCGTACCCAGAACTACGTCATCGTCTGGATCCGCCGCAATCCGCGCAGTAATGGCGGGCACGAGCACGGTCGCCAGGAGAGAGTATCTGTCCACCAGTTGATCTGCCCCAATCCCTGCCCCAGCAATTTTCAGCGAGAACTTGGGGCGCTTAAGGACATCGCGTAATTCGGCGAGAAGCGGCGCGCTTGTAAGCAGTTCCAACCCGTTCTCTGACGCTGCCCGTATGATCTGGTTTGCGGGGCCACGCCAAAAGAGACCTGAGACCACAACGTTCGTGTCCAGAACGACCCGAATCATTCCCTTACTGCGCGTTGCTCCGCCCGCATCGCGCGCACTTCCTCAGCGACATCTTGCGCTGAGAACACGGCTCCGCTGTCGGTAGCCACGGCCCGGTCCATCGCTTCCATCAACTCCGCAATCCTTCGCTGTCGCAGCTGCTCACGGAGCCATATCTCCAAATGAGAGTTGGACAAGAGGCCGGCCGTCCGCGCTTCTGCTGCCAACTCATCCGGTAAAGAAAGTTGAACGGTTGTCATCCTGATGTCCTCCCTACCTCATGATAGCCGGTCAATCTTAGTCGTCGTCCACGTCTCCCGCAGTCACCGGCACCCCACCCTCGCGCCGCATCTTCAGAAAGCCGCGAATAAATGGCTCCAAATCCCCATCCAACACGCGATCCACATCACCCACTTCCACGCGCGTGCGCAGGTCCTTGGCCATGCGGTAGGGCTGCAGCACGTAGCTACGGATCTGCGAACCGAAGTTGATCTCGAGCTTTGAATCTTCCAGCTTGCGGCTGACAGCCTTCTTCTTGTCCAGCTCAAACTCATACAGCCGCGAGCGCAGCATTTTCATTGCCCGCTCCTTGTTCTTGTGCTGCGAGCGCTCGTTCTGGCATCCCGCCACAATACCTGTGGGAAGGTGCGTGATGCGTACGGCGGAGTCGGTGGTATTCACGTGCTGCCCACCTTTGCCGCCCGAGCGGTACGTGTCGATCCGCAGATCGTCCGGCTTGATGTCGATCACAATGGAGTCGTCGATCTCGGGAGACACAAACGCCGATGCAAAGCTCGTATGCCGGCGCTTGGCCTGATCGAACGGGGAAATGCGCACCAACCGGTGCACGCCCGTCTCCCCCTGCAAAAGCCCAAACGCGTACTCGCCGGTGATGGTGAACGTCGCCGACTTGATCCCGGCTTCGTCGCCGTCCTGGATCTCGTTGATCTCGGTCTTGAAGCCTTCACGTTCCGCCCAGCGCAAATACATGCGCATCAGCATCTCGGCCCAGTCCTGCGACTCGGTGCCGCCCGCGCCTGGGTGCACCGTTACGATCGCGTTCAGCGCGTCGTGCTCTTCGCTCAGCATCGTGCGCGATTCCAGCTGCTCCGCATACGTGCTCAGCGCGTCAATCTCGCGCCTCAGGTCGTCTTCAATGCTGGTTTCGCCTTCGCGCATCAGCTCGAAGTAGCTGTCGATGTCGCCGGCGCGCCGCTCCAGTTCGCGGTCATAGCCAAGCTGCTCTTCCAGGCGCTTCCGCTCGCGCATCAGCGGCTGCGACTTGGCCGCATCGGCCCACACGGCGGGGTCGGCGATCTTGTCTTCTACCTGCGTTAAGTCTTTTTTCAGTCGGGGTGAGTCAAAGATACTCCCGCAGGTCACGCACCTTCTCGCGCACCGGGGAGTAAGCAAATTCCAAATCGTCCAGCATCTCTTTAGTTTACCTTCTTCACCGGGAAGCGCCGCTGCAGCCACCCACCCACCAGGCAGGCCAGACAGGCCACCGCGCATAGCCAACCGATCCAGTCACCATGCCGCGTGTAGAAGGTGAGGTCACTCCGGTATCCAAACGGCACCTCGATCGCATCGCGCACATGCCGTGGCAGTACCGCAACGATCCGCCCTTGTGGGTCGATGGAGGCAGTCAGGCCCGTGTTGGTATCGCGCAGCAACCAGCGGTGGTTCTCGATGGCGCGCATGCGGGCCATGTCCAGGTGCTCCCACGGTGCGCTGGTATCGCCATACCAGCCGTCGTCGGATAAGTTGACCAGCACCTGCGCGCCGCTTTGCGCGAACTCCCGTATCTCGTCGCCAAAGATGGATTCATAACAGATGAACACCCCATACCGGTGCCCATCCACGCCCAAAACGCGCCGTTGCAGGCCAGGCACCAGCACCAGTTGGTCGAGTAAGTGCCCGGCGAAAAAGAACAGCTGCTTATACGGCGTGTACTCCCCAAAAGGCACCAGATGCATTTTGTCGTAGCGCCCGGCATAGCTTCCGTCCGGAAGAAAAAAGCTAGCTGAAACGTACTCGTCATAGCGGCCGTTGCTGTTGGGGGTAGCACCGGCGCCCTCGGTCTGTAACACCAGGGGAGCCCGCTCCGCCCGCGCGAGGGCGCCTACTGCCTCACGCACACGTGGGTCCGCGTCGGCGAACGGGGTGGGTGCCTCCGGCCAGGCAATCAGCGCGGGTGCGGTCGTTGGGCGTGATGCCGCCTGCTTCGGGTGCAACGATAGCCACGCAAACTGCCGCAATAACTCCGGCTGGGACTCCTCGTTGAACCTGCCTTGCGTGCCGACGTGGAGATTGTCTTGTAACAAGACCGCCTGGGAGCCTGCAGCTTCGGCGGATCCCTGACGCAGCTGACCCACGACGCTGCACACCATGAGAACTGAAGCCAGCACCGGCCCTACCAGGCGTAGCTTCGCCGAAGGCCGCCAGAGCCATAAGGCATTGCCCACGGCGGCCACCAGGCTTAGTCCCATCACTCCGGTAAGCGGCGCCAGGGGCGTCAGCCAGGAGTTACCCACCTGCGCATAGCCCAGCAGATCCCAGGGAAAGCCGGTGATTCTTGCGCGAGCCAACTCAACCGCTACCCAGAGCACAGGGGAAAGTGCAAACGCTGCCTGCGCTCCCAACAATTTGTGCAGGCCGGAGTAAGTTGCCGCAAAAAGGCCAAGGTACAGCCCCAGGTACAACGAAAAGAGCACAAGGATGCCCAACGCGGCGGGAGCCGGCAGACCGCCGTACAGATACATGGTTTGGTAAATCCAATAGCAATTCCCCAAGAACCAGGCTACCCCGCAGGCATAACCCAGCGCGGCGGACTGCATAACGGAGAGCGGCTTACCGTCCTTTGACCGGCTATTGAGAGCCCAAAGCAGAGGAACCAGGCAAATCCAGCAGAAAGTGCGCCGCCAGAAAGGCACAGGACCTGCGAGGGGAAAGGGCAAAAGTTGCAGGCCCGCGGACAACAGAACGAAAAGCCAAAGCCGCGCAGGAATGGACCGCATCGCTGCTGAGTCTAGCATCCTATGGCTGTTAGCTTCGGTGTGGCGGCCACCCCATGGTTCTTGAACTGTGAAACGTTGTCTCACAAAGTTGCACTAACTCGACAGCACGGCATAGAGTGACCTTACTGGGCTTCGGAGCGATGACCACCCAGCTCAAAGCTGAAAGGAAGTTACATGGACGTAAGTGAGATTCTCTCCGCGATCGACGCGGAAATTAGCCGGCTGCAGCAAGCCCGGCAAGCTGTGGCCGCGCTCGACGGCGCAAGCCCGATCCCCGCAAAGCGCCGTGGCAGGCCCAAAGGAAGCACCAACGCCGCGCCCTCCCCCGCAGGCGAACCCCGCAAACGCAAGCGCAACCTAAGTCCGGAAGGCAGAAAGCGCATCCAGGAAGCCATGAAGCGCCGCTGGGCCGACCGCGGAAAGAACTCCGACGCGAAAGGCTCTGATAACTCTAGGTAATCCTCTGGATGCGCGTGGAGACCCCTCCGTCTCCACGCGACGCAAGACTAGAAGCGGTCTCATAAGTATTTTCTGGCTTCGGCGAACGGCCTGAGACCCGCTTTGAAGCGAGCCTCACACGAGGCGTCTTGGAATTTCAGGATGTATGAGACCGCTTCTAGCGCACCGCCAGCACTTCCCGCACGTTATCGCTGCCCTGAAAGAAACGGATCGTTCCAAAGCCTTCCAGATATCGTTCAATCTGGCGATTTTGCAGCACCTGCCGCACGGGCAAGGGTTCGTTTCCCAGAATGCGCAGCTCCGGCCCTTCGGTCAGCTGGTAGCGCGCATAGCCATTGGCCGGACCTTCGGTTTTCCCGTGAAAGAAGCCGAGCAGTCGCCCTTCCGGCCGAGTTACCTCGCGCAGACGTTCAAACAACACCGGCACCAAGGGCACGGGCAGATAGTCTGCCGTGTCCCACAGCAGGATGATGTCGAAGTCCCGTCCGGAAAAATCCAGGTTCGCTTCTTTGAAGCGCTCGGTGTCGTACTCCGGAGTTTTGACACGGCTGCCGTCCGCGCCGGCTTTGATCCACTCCGGCCGCTGCGCATCGCCCACAATGTTGGCCATATAGACACTGTGACCCAGCGAGGTCAGCAGGTTGATGTTGACCGGCGAGGTCGTCCCAAAGTCCAACACCCGCAACGACCGTGCAGGATCTGCCCGCAGATAGCTCAGCACATCGGTCCAGCCGCGTGATTGTCGCGTCCGCTCTGGGACATGGCCTTCGCCTGCACCACTGCCCCGCCTGAACAACTTCAACATGAGAGATCCCTCATTTGCCTATGCTCGTCGTGTGCTCTGAGAATCGCCTGCGCCAGGTCATTCTGTCCAGCCGCGCACGCTGCGAGGTACGGCTCCGGCCGACGATCCGGCCCAGTTGGCGGTCCACACGTCCTGGGGAGCACTTTTCTCGTCCAACATGCTGGGAGCCCTCGTTTGCCTGCAGCCGTTTGGGAAAGATCACCGCGCACGCTCACCGCCGCGGCAACCGCTCTCGTTCTGGCGCTGTGCCCCACCGGGTCGCTACCGAGCCGGATGGCGCTCAGGGCACAGGCCCCGCTGAGTTCCCCGAAACCTGACCTCACGGTGCCGCCCGTACGCTGGGCCGCCGCCGCCGCCGCCAACGAAGAGCATATCGTCAACTACGACAACACCGCGCTGCTGGAGTACCGCGTGCGCAAGGTGGACGCCAAGGGCCAGACCGTCCGCGAGGTCATCGAAAGCAAGGAGGGCTCCGTGGCCCGGCTGGTGGAGCGCAACGGCAAGCCCCTGACCGCGGAAGAGAACGCCGCCGAGCGCGAGCGGCTGCAGGCGATCCTTAACGCTCCCGAAACCTTCCTGCGCCACGAGCACCGCGAGGCCGGATCACGCAGCTACGCCGTGGAGCTACTGCGCTCCATGCCAAAATCCATGCTGTGGAGCTACGCCCCGGGGCAGCCGCAACTGCCCGGTGCACCCGGGCCTGCGGTTGTGCTCGACTTCAAGCCGGACCCCAGCTTCAAGCCGCCCAGCCTCATCACCGAGGGCCTGACCGGCATCGCCGGCCGGGTGTGGGTGGACGAAGCGAGCCGTTGCGTCACGCGCATCCAGGGGACCATCCTGCACCCGGTCGACTTCGGCTGGGGCGGCGTTCTGGCCCGGATCAAGGAGGGCGGCTCCATAGAGCTGGAGCAGCGCAAGGCCTCCGACCGGCGCTGGCTGTACTCGCACCTGGTGGAGCACATCACGATTCGCGAGGTGCTGGTGCACACCACCGAGGAAAACGTAGAGATGATGGCCAGTGACGTGCGGCCGTTGCCGGAACCGCCCGAGGTGGCCGACGCCGTACGCGCCCTGCTCGCGCTTCCGGTGGCGACGCGCTGAAACGGGCCATCGATCACGCAGGCTGTGGGTGCGTAGCGGCTTCTGCCCGCTTCGCTTTCGTCCAAAGCTCTTCCTTGCTGTCAGGCGGCAGGGCTTCAAACGGCCCCGGCCCGCCCGCGGCCTGCTCCATGGCACGATAGCGGTTGCGAAATTTGGCATTGGTGCGCCGCAGCGCCGACTCCGGATCCACGCCCAGGTGGCGCGCCAGGTTCACCGCCGTAAACAGCAGGTCGCCAAGCTCAAGCTCCATACGATCGCGGTCGCCCGCCGCTACCTCTACCCGCAGCTCACTGGTCTCTTCCGCAAGCTTCGCGAAGAGGCCTTGCGCGTCCGGCCAATCAAATCCCGCCTTCGCGGCCTTTGACCCCAGCTTGCTCGCTTCCAGCAGGGCCGGCATGGACCGTGGCACCTGGTCCAACGCCGAGGCGGTCGGCTCAGCACCCGCAGCCTTCTTCTCTTCGCGCTTTATCTGCTCCCAGTTGCGCAGCACAGCGCCGGCGTCGGCCGCCACAGCGTCGCCGAAGATGTGCGGGTGCCGCCGGATCAGCTTCGCGCTGAGGCCTTCGGCGACGTCCTGCAGCGTAAACAGCCCTTCTTCGCTCGCCATCTGCGCATAAAACAGCACCTGCAGCAGCAGATCACCCAGCTCGTCGCGCAGGTCCGGCCAGGCCCGCCGTTCGATCGCGTCGAAGACCTCATAGGTCTCCTCCAGCGTGTGCCGCTTGATGCTGTCAAAGGTCTGTTCGCGGTCCCACGGGCAACCGTCCGGCCCACGCAGTCGAGCCATGATGGCCGCCGCCTTGGCTAATGCTTCGCCCGTTTGCTGTTGCTCCTTTTCCACGTCGACTGCTTTTTCCCTAGCCATATCGCATCGTACCGTGCCCAACAACGACCAACGCCATGCCCGCAAAGAACGCCAAGTCTCGCCACGGCCTCCGTTGCGCACCTTTGCGTCCTTCGCGGGCTTTGCGTTGGTCGTTTTC